>BNVV01000009.1 GCA_025998355.1 Endomicrobiia bacterium | reverse complement strand
TGTTATGCGTAAATTATTACATTATTAACAATTGTTGTAAACAGTTTTACCTTGATAGGTCTTATGTGAACGCCTAATTATACTTCCTTTTAAGGTCTTTTTATCAACTTTTTTCAAGTGGGTTGATGTTATGGCGTGACAGTAGCATCTGTTCTAGACTATAACGAGTCCAAAAATTTGAACAAAAGGAGATGATAAAATAAGTGTAGATGGAATTTCCTGATTTAATTGGCAATAAGCTAAGCTATATTTTAGACGACAAAAACAGTCCAATATGTGTTTTTAGATTTTGCATTAAAACAGCTTTATCTCGCGCCAGGTTTGTACCTGACACTCCTTTTTTTGCAAAAAGAGGAATTGTTCGCCTAAGAGCTTTTAGGCGGACCCAACTGCTGCTCCCGCATCTCATCCATTTTTCCAATATCTTTCAATAAACCTTCTATCGTAACTTCAAGAATTGTTATATCGTTTGAATCATTTGTAAACGTGATATCGGCCATGTTTGTCGTTCTTCTTAATTGTTGCCCTGAGCCTTCTGTTTGGTATTCCTGCCTTTCGAGATAAATAAACCTTTCTAATGTACTAGGATCTCCCTGTCGTTTTCTTTTTCGCATTCTCTCAAAACGTACGTTTTGAGAAGCATCAATATTTACTAAAACAAAATCTTTCCTTTTCCTTAATTCGTTAACCTCATCGGGATGTCTTATTGAAGTAATACAATATTTCCCGTTTAAATCCGTCTTTTCCAAAACTTTTTTTGCTAAAACACCATTCCCATTTCTTTCTCTTAATTTAGTCCCAAATATTATAAGATTTTCTCTTGTAGGATCAATCCCTTTCTCTTTCATTATTTCTCTTATAATATCAGATAAAGAAAAATGTTTATAATCGTATTTTTTGGAAATATATTCCGCAATTGTATCTTTACCCGAACAATTAGAGCCTGTTAAGCCTATTATCATCTCCATCCTTTTGTAATTAAATTAAAGCGCCTCAACTTATATATTTTTTAACTACAGTCTTACCAAACAGCGGCATGCGCGTTTTTTTAAGGAAAATATTGCAAATTCTGAATTTAAAACTATATCAAAGTAAGGTTTATAGTTAAAAATGCTATATCTTTAACTTTTCTGTAATATTTGTATATTTCCTTACAGCTTGACAAACTTTTATGATCTATCACATCATGACTATTAATATATTTTCTGCAAATTTCAAGATTTTGTTCTGATATTTTTTTAGATTGGGGGGATGTTTCAACAATAGCACACATATCTTCATTGATTTCATAACAACGCTCTTGCGATGGAGAAGATACATTTGTCTTTATAAAACCCAAGGCTTTCTTAACAGAAGCGTTAAAAGTTGAACAAGACCCAACATGGCCCAAATCATCAACTATCATAATTAAGAATTGTATTAAATAGAGATGTCTTCACAAAAAATACAACTTTATTCCTAAGATAGTATACAGTTTTTCATTGCGGGAGCAGGATTTGAACCTGCGACCTTCAGGTTATGAGCCTGACGAGCTACCGGGCTGCTCCATCCCGCAGCGCTATTGTACAAAATTTCTAGTCTATTTGTCAAATATATGTATGAGATTTTACACTGCCTTTAGATGCCTTTAGAAATTTTTCATAATATGTCACAATACGCAAATGCGTCAAAAGCATGGGCAAAACTTTTTAATTGATAATAATATCGCAAACAACATCATTAAAGCCGCTAGTTTGGAAAGAGATGATGATATTTTAGAAATTGGTCCCGGAAAAGGCATTTTAACAAAAATTATACAACAGCAGGTTAAACATCTTACAGCAGTTGAAATTGACAAAAGTCTGTTTCAGCAATTAAATCATCACTTTTCTTTTCATAATATTAAAAATATCGATATATTAAATACAGATTTTCTCAAATTCGATATACCTAATACCAAGTTGAAGATTATTTCCAACTTGCCTTATAACATAGGCACTGCAATAATTCAAAAGATTTTACCTTTATCAAATTGGATTATTGCTATTTTTATGCTTCAAAAAGAAGTTGCGCTAAGACTTGCCGCCAAGCATGGAAGTAAAGAATACAGTTATATTTCCATATTTACTTCGTATTATGCAAATTGTAAAGTCTTATTTGATGTTTCCCCTAGATGTTTTAATCCGTCGCCAAAGGTTGTGTCTTCTGTTGTCAAACTTACAAATAAACTGTCAAAACAGCCCAGTCAAATTTTCTTTGATTTTGTAAAGCATTCTTTTGGTATGCGCAGAAAAACTATTTTAAATTGTATCAGCTCTTTTAAAGATTTAGGCAAAAACCAAGCCATACAAATTATGAATAATTTAAATTTAGCTACGTTTTTAAGACCAGATAAACTGTCAATTTCAGACTTCTTGCGTTTGACAAACGAAATAGAAAAATATATAACCCTTTGCATGGGAAAATATTGTCATTCTCGTTAAAATATCTTACTTTTCTAGGACTATCAATTATATTCTATCCACAGCTGTGGATAACTTGAGGACCGCATGAATACTTCTGATCTGTGGGAAAGGGTTGTGGATAACATTAAATCATCCATTACTCCTGAAGCTTATAGCTTATGGATTTCTCCACTTAAACCATTAAATTTTGAAAATAATATTTTTACCTTGGAAGTGCCAAATATATACTTTTCGCAATGGATAGTAAACAATCATCAAAAAAATATTGAAACTATTTTATCGAATTCCCATGGACAGCCTGTAACTCTTGAAATGAAACCTCAGCAGGATATATCGTCAATCATAAAAATAGTTGGAGATACTCCAGAACATATTGATAACAACAATGCTCCCATAATACAGAAAGATCAGATAAATCCTAAATATATTTTTTCTGGTTTTATTGTTGGCGCGTCAAATAGATTTGCTCACGGATGCGCAGAAGTAGTAGCAAAAAATCCCGGAAAACAGTTTAATCCTTTGTTTATGTACAGCGGAGTTGGGCTTGGAAAAACACACTTACTCCATGCTATAGGTAATTATATAAAGCAAACTACACCAAATTTAAAAACTCTTTATGCTACATGCGAAAAATTTGTTACAGATTACATAGAATCAATCCGTTTTGATAATACAGCATCTATTAAAAGAAAATATAGAGATCTTGACTGCTTATTAATAGATGACATACAATTCTTAGTAGGCAAAGAAGCTTCTCAAGAAGAATTTTTTCATATGTTCAACACCCTCTCCACTTCAGAAAAACAAATTGTTATTGTTTCAGACCGTCCTCCTAAAGAACTTGAAGGTATTGAAGAGAGACTTATTTCAAGACTTGAATGGGGAATTATAGCTGATATACAGCCCCCTGATTTAGAAACAAGAATAGCAATATTGCATAAAAAAGCAGAAGAAGAAAGATTATATGTCCCAGACGATGTTATTCTTTATATAGCAACCCAAGTTAAATCTAACATAAGACAACTTGAGGGTTCGCTTTTAAAAGTAACTGCTTTTTCTTTATTTACAGGAACTCCGTTAACAGTAGATTCTGCACAAAGAATTCTTAGAGATGTTATTAAACCTGACGGTTCTGCTCATATAACTATAGAAAATATACAAAAAGTCGTTGCAGACGATTTCAATATAGATATGAGAGATATGAAATCTAAACGCAGAACAGACGCTATTGCGTTTCCCAGACAAATTGCAATGTATCTTTCAAGAACGCTTACCGATGAGTTCTCGACAAATGCTATAGGAAACGCTTTCGGCGGGAGAGATCATTCCACAGTAATGCACGCATGCAATAAAATAAAAGAAAAGATGAACTCTGATCCTTATTTTAACTCAAAAATCAATCAAATCATAAAAAAAATTCGCAGTATGGAATAAAATGCAGTAATTCCCATTTTTTTGCAAAAGAAGAAAATATTTTCATTAGGATGTAGTTTAGGGATGCGGGCAAGATAAAGCGATGGGGGGATTTAAAAAGAAAAAGGAGTTCTTTTAAAAATTTGCTGTGATTTTGGGATATCTGTAATTTTCTTTAATAATGCGTTTTGTCTGATGAAATTTTACATAGTGTGTAAAATCTCAAAAAATATGCTACAATTGCGTCGAGGAGGTCTCTAAAGCTTACAGTCCTTATGGATTTTCGTGTTTACCATGTTGGCATTGTTTCAGGCACTTCATCGTAAAAAACACCGGATACCAAAAAAACAAAGGTGCTGTGACGGTGGCTTTGCTTGATAAGAGTTTTTAGAGAAACACAACAATTAAATATCAAAATGATGAAAAATATCTGTGCAAATATAGAATTAATTAAAGATACTATAAATTCAGTCAAAAATGCTTCTACCGCTGTTGAACTTGTAGCGGTAACAAAGACGTTTTCTTGTCACGATGTTCTAGAAGCTTTAAAATGCGGAATAGAACATATAGGCGAAAATAAGATACAAGAAGCGTTGCCTAAATTTGATCAGCTTGCTTCTGCCCTCGTCGGAATTACAAAGCATTTTATAGGGCATTTACAGGCAAATAAATCAAGAAAGGCTGTTGAGAATTTTAATTTAATACATTCCTTAGACAGTATAAAGCTTGCTCATGATATAAGCCGCCATGCGGCAAGTATAAATAAATTCCAAAACTGCCTTATTGAAGTAAAAGTATCGCAAGAAGTAACTAAAACTGGCATTAGTATGGAGGGTGTAAAAAATTTTTACAAACAGTGTTTGCCAATTCCTAACATTGTAATAAAAGGATTAATGGTTATAACGCCTTATAGCGATAATCCTGAAGATTCACGGCCTTATTTTAAACAAGTACATAATTTATTTGAAGAGATAAAAAAGTCTTTTGATAATGCCGATTTCAACATCCTATCTATGGGGATGTCGGACGACTATAAGATTGCTGTCCAAGAGGGAGCAACTATGGTTAGAGTTGGTTCAGCGATATTTGGAGAAAGATATTATGGAAATAAGTAAAAAACTTTTTTTTATCGGTTCCGGAAACATGGCTCATGCTATTATAAGCGGTCTTATAGGGGCAAGACTTGTTAAGACTGAAAATATTGTTTGCAATGACATAGTGAAAGAAAAAGTATTAAGGCTTCAGCAAGAATTTGGCGTATCAATCGCAGAAGATAAAGGCGAAACTATAGTAGGAGTAGATATAATTTTTCTTTCTGTTAAGTCTCAAAATATTCTTAAAGTGTTTGACGAGATAAGAAATTTTATAAAAAGAAAAACTATTGTTATTTCAATCGCTGCCGGAATAACTACGAGATTTATTGAAGATAATATTCGAAAAGATGTCGCTGCCATAAGAGCAATGCCTAATACTCCCGCACTTGTGCGTTCAGGCGCGACTGCTCTATGCAAAGGCAGATTTGTTACAGAAGATCAACTTCAAAAAGTGAAAAGTCTATTCTCGTCCATAGGAAAAGCTGAAATACTTGACGAGAAAAATTTTGATATTATTACGGCGTTGTCAGGCTCAGGTCCTGCGTATATATTTTATTTTTGCGAACTTATGCAAAAAGCTGCGGAAAAACTTGGACTAAATAAAGAAGTTGCGAAGAGGTTTGCTGTTCAGACTGTGTATGGATCTGGAAAAATGCTTGACACAACAGGAGAGTCTGCTGAAGTGTTAAAAGAAAAAGTAAAATCTCCAAACGGGACTACCGAAGCAGCATTAAAATATTTTGAGTCTCAAGATCTTTCAGGTATCGTATATGAATCCATGAAGCAAGCAATGGAAAGATCAAAAGAGCTTAGCGAATAAATATACCATTAAGGGGGAATATAATGATTGTTAAAGTCAGAGTGATCCCTAACTCAAAGAGAAATGAGGTTGTCGGCAGAGTGGGTTCTATTCTAAGAGTAAAAATTTCTGTTCCCGCTGTTGATGGTAAAGCCAACGAAGAGTTATGTGATTTTTTATCGGATTTCTTTGACGTAAAAAGGTCTATGGTTTTTTTGAGAAGAGGTGAAAGAGGTAGGGAAAAAACCATTGAGATTACCGGACGTTCAGAAGAAGAATTTGATGAAATCTTGGATACAATACCATAGAAAATATAAATATATATATGGTTTCCTAGGATAAACTATAGTGGACGAAGAAGAAGAAAAAGATTATTCAAAAACAGTGAATCTTCCTAAAACGGATTTTCAGATGAGGGCTAATCTGCCTCAAAGAGAGCCTGCTTTTGTTGAAGAATGGGACAAGGAACGGCTTTATATTAAACTTTGTGATAAAAACAAAGACAAAAAAAAGTTTATTTTTCATGACGGTCCTCCATATGCCAATGCACATATACACATAGGGACAAGTCTTAATAAGGTTTTAAAAGATTTTATTATAAAATATCGCTCTATGTCGGGCAATTATGTGCCATTTACTCCAGGCTGGGATTGTCATGGTCTTCCTATTGAGCAAATTGCTTTAAAAGAAATGAAGACCGACAAAAATAAGGTAGATAAACTTGTTTTTAGAAAGCAAGCCGCCGATTTTGCAAGAAAATTCGTCGAGATACAAAAAAAGGAATTTAAAAGGCTTGGCATTATAGCAGATTGGGATAATCCTTATCTTACTTTACATCCTAAATACGAAGCATCTATAATAAAAGTTTTTGGAGAATTAGTAAGAGAGGGATTTATTTATAGAAGAAAAAAACCCGTTTATTGGTGCCCAACATGCGAAACTGCTATGGCGGATGCTGAAGTAAACTATGCAGATTATAGTTCGGATTCTATTTTCGTAAAATTTAATATAGTATCGCTTCCTGAGGCACTTAAGACTAAAGAATCTTTACTAATGGATTTTTCCGTTTTAATATGGACTACAACTCCATGGACTCTGTCTGCAAATGTTGCATTGGCATTTAACGGAGACTTTGAATATGTTGCATCGGTGTATAAAATTGGGGATGGAAGAGAAGCTAAACTTGTAGTGGCAAAATCTTTGCTGGAAAATGTTAAAGATAAAATAAAAGCTGTGAGTTACGATGTTATGTTTGAAGCAAAAGGTGTTGATTTTATTGATATAAAATGCCAGAATCCTTTGGCTGCAAGCAGGCTGTCTCGTGGCATTGTCGCTGGGTTTGTAAGTATGGAAGATGGAACGGGTATAGTTCATATAGCTCCGGGACATGGTCACGAAGATTATCAGGCAGGTTTGGAATATGGTTTAGAAATTATTTCTCATGTTAATGAAAGAGGTTTGTATACAAAAGAAGTTCCAGAATTTGAGAATATTCATATTTTCAAAGCAAATCCTTTGATAATTGAGAAACTCAATAGAGAAGGAAAGATTCTAGCCGCACTAAAAATAGAGCACTCTTATCCGCATTGCTGGAGATGTAAAAAACCTATAATTTTCAGAGCTACTTCTCAGTGGTTTTTATCCGTAGAGCACAATGGTTTGAGAAAGAAATTATTGGATTCAGTAAAAGATGTTAATTGGATTCCAGCTTATGGCGAGACTAGAATGATATCAATGTTAGAAAGCCGTCCAGATTGGTGCTTAAGTCGTCAGCGTTTATGGGGTGTTCCTATACCGGTGTTTTACTGTAAAGATTGCGGCAAACCTCTGCTTGATACAAAAGTTATAGATAAAATATCGGCGTTATTTGGAGAAGAAGGTTCTGATCTGTGGTTTGAGACGAGTGAAGAAGAGCTTTTAAAAGACACGGGCGCAAAATGTTCTTCGTGTAATTCTGCAAATTTTAAGAAAGAAGAAGATATATTGGACGTATGGTTTGATTCAGGTATTTCTTATGAAGCTGTTTTATCAAGCAAAAACTATAAAGAGTTGGAATTTCCGGCAGATTTATATCTTGAGGGTAGCGATCAACATCGCGGGTGGTTCCAAACTTCTATGATTCCATCGGTTGCGATAAAAGGTAAAACTCCATATAAAAATGTGTTAACTCATGGTTTTGTTGTCGACGGGCGAGGAAAAAAAATGTCAAAGTCTGTCGGAAATGTTATTTCAAGCGAGCAACTAATAAACAAATACGGTGCGGATGTTGTCCGTCTTTGGATAGCTTCGAGTGACTACAAAGAAGATATAAGAATATCAGATGAAATTATAAAAAGCTTAAGTGATACCTATAGGAAAATAAGAAATACTGTAAGATTTTTGCTTGGCAATGTAGGCGATTTGGAGTTAAAAAATACTTTATCTTTTAAAAATATGCAGGAAATAGATCAAAATGCGTTAAGCAGACTTCAGCATCTTATATCAAACGTGACTGCTGCTTACGAGGGCTATGAATTTCATAAAGCTGTGACAGCAATAAACAATTTCTGCACAGTGTTTTTAAGCGGTTTTTATTTAGATGCTTTAAAAGATACTTTATATTGCGATAAAAAAGACAGCGCAGACAGAATAAGCGCGCAGTCGTCGATGATTGAAATTTGTTCAGTTATAATAAGACTTGTGTCACCTATACTTTCTTTCACTTCAGAAGAAGCTTGGAGAGAATTAAGAAAATTGATTCCAAGTCTCTGTGAATCTGTCTTTCTTGCGAATTTTCCTACAGCTAATAGTAAACATATTCTTCAGACCGAGACGTTTGAAAAATGGGAAAAGATATTAGATGTAAGAGGAGAAGCATTATCTGTCTATGAAAAATTAAGACAAGACAAAGTTATAGGTTCAAATCTTGAGGCTTCTTTGGATGTAACATACGGACAAAAGTATAATGATTTTTTTAAAGATCCTAAACTTATTAACTTAGTGCTTGGAAGTTGGGATATAAGATATAAAATTTCAGATAAAGAAGATGAATTGATTATAAAAGCTTCGAAATCAGAATATAAAAAATGTGCAAGATGCTGGAGACATATCGATGGTATACAAGATGATTTATGTCAAAGATGCCTGGAGGTTGTTAAATAATGAAAAAACCTTGTCTACTTGGTGTTATTGTTGTTATTTTAGACCAAGTGACAAAATTTCTTATAAGTAGTTCTGTCAGTTATGGTTCGTCAATAAAGATAGTTCCTTTTTTAAATTTCTTTAATATCACAAGTGTCACTAATACGGGGATGTCATTCGGTATGTTTAAAGACAAGAATTCTTTGTTTTCTGTTGTTATTCCTCTATTCTTGTTAGGTTTATCGTTGTTGATTTATAAAAACCGTAATAAAATAAATAAAATTCAACAGTACGCGTTTTGTCTTGTTATTGCCGGCGGGTTGGGAAACCTTGTCGATAGATTGTTTCGCGGTGCTGTTGTTGATTTTCTTGATTTTGGAATTAATTCGCTAAGATGGCCGTCTTTTAATATTGCTGATTCTTCTAATTGCATAGCAATGTTTCTTATTTTTGTCGATATTATATTCCTTAGCAAAAGACAGAAGGTATAATTATTATGCATCCAATTTTTTTTAGTATATGGAAATTTACAGCTTATTTTTACGGCCTTTTTGTCGGCTTAGCTTTTATCGCATCAAATTTATATCTTTCATACTCTCTAACTAAATCGAAAAATAAAATAATTTCGCAGGATAAATTGGACTCTTTGTTTATTTTTATACCAATCCTTGGCGCAATAGGAGCAAGGGTTCTTTTTGTTATTACAAATTTACAAGAATATATTTTATACCCTTTGAGTATTTTTAAGTTCTGGAAAGGTGGGTTTGTCTATTACGGAGGATTTATTTCTGTAATGGTATATATAATAATATATTCCAAAAGAAAAAAAATCCATTTGTTTAAGCTTTGTGATTTTTTTGCTCCAGCTTTAGCTTTAGGACACGCTATAGGAAGAATTGGATGTTTTTTTGCAGGTTGTTGTTATGGTAAAGAGAGCAATTTACCGTGGGCAGTGACGTTTAATAATGAAGATTCCGTAGCTCTTCAAGGGGTACGTTTACACCCTACGCAGCTCTACGAATCTTTAGGTAATTTGTTGTTGTTTATATGTTTGCATTTTTATTCTAAAAGGGAACATAAAGCAGGCACGCCTATTGCAATTTATTTTATATGCTATGCAGTCTTAAGATTTATCATTGAGTTTTTCCGTGGAGATGATAGGGGAATGCAATATTTTGGATTATATATATCTCAGGTAATATCCATATTTTTATTTATAACCGGGGTTATTATATTAGTAGTCTCTTTAAAAACCTCTAAAGATCTATCAAAAAATATTGAAAACAAAAAAATACGTACTAAAAATTAGTTGGCTATAGCTGTTTAAAGACGCTATTTCTATCTGCCTCTTTATAAATTCATTTGACGTTATGACCCGTATCCCAAAAAGTAGTCCATTTGCAAATTAGTGAAAAAAAGAATAAAAAAAAGGCAAATGGAGGCAAAAAATGTGGAAAAAGAAGCAGAAAGAGGAGTAAAGGTGGTAGAAAAATGTCTGAAAGTATGGAATAAGCAATGCGACATATTATAAATGGAAGACGAAATATACAGGATTAGGTGTAAGCAAATTAAAAAGATTAAAAGGGCTAAAAGCAGAAAGCAGGCGGTTAAAGGCGATACAGTCAGATCACTCTAAATTGCACCATGTTGTAATCTCAAAGATTCGGGTGAGTTTGGTGTAAAATCTTCTGTTTCTTGCCATTCTTTTTTAACAAAGGTTTATCTTTTCATTTGCTACTGTGCAATTTAAAACGATTTGGCTGTAATGTCTTAGAAAGACTAAAAGAGCAACAAGCATTGCCAGAGTCAACAACAGTGGGTAACAGATATAAATTTTCTAGCAGGGCGTTTGATGAATGGGCATATAAGAACAATATTAAATTAAATTTTATACAACCAGTAAGCCTACAGAAAACGGATACATAGAAAGTTTTAACGGCAAGCTAAGAGATGAATGTTTAAAAGAAAACAGACCTATATCATTTATATCATTTAAAGGAAGCAAAAGAAACAATAGAATTATGGCGTAAAGAGGGGCTTTATTGAAGTTAACTGTTGCCTTTGAGTAGTTACTGGTTGGCTATGTATTTCCCGACTTTCAAAATATCATCAGGCGTATCGACACCAACGGAATCATGCTTTGTAATAACAACTTTTATCTTTTTACCGTTTTCCAAAGCTCTTAGTTGTTCAAGATTTTCAGCTTTTTCTAAAGCAGACATTTTGCTTTTTGAGAACTCTAGCAAAAACTTCCTTTTATACCCATATACACCCATATGCTTATAGCATTTGATTTTCGCATTATCTCTATTATACGGAATTGCAAATCTTGAAAAGTACAACGCACATCCGTTTTTATCAAAAATAACTTTTACAACATTGGGATCTTTGATAACAGATTCTTCTGTCACCGGAAAAGCCGCAGTTATATATTCTAAAGACTTTTCCTTTTTAAGTGAACATGCTAGAGTATCTATAAGCTTGGGGTCTATCAAAGGTTCATCTCCCTGAACATTAATAAAAATTCCGTAATTTTTTAAAAATTTTAACGCTGTAAAAGCGATCCTGTCCGTACCGCTTCTACATGTTTTCGAAGTCATAAAAACATTAAACCCCAGCTTTTTTACGGTATCGTAAATACGTCTATCGTCCGTAGCAACAGCAATAAAATCAATCCCTTTGCAATGGCTAACTCTCTCTACCGTATGCTGTATAAGAGGTTTGCCTTTTATTAACGCCAAAGGCTTGCCGGGAAAACGACTTGATCCATATCTTGAGGGTATAACCACAGCTGTTTTCATTCTTTATAAAAATCCGTTATAGCTTTCGCAAGCTCCTGAAGACTTGTTGTAGCAGTACCGAGCTTTCCTACAACTATACCTGCAGCAAAATTTGCGACTTCCGCTGCGTTTAGCAAATCAGCTTTTGCTGCCAACGCTAAGGTCATAGCAGAAATAACAGTATCTCCAGCGCCGGTCACATCATAAACTTCTTTTGCTCTTGTGGGAATATTCGTAATTTTATTATTGGGTTCAATAAGAATCATGCCTTTTTCACCACGCGTAATAAGAACAGCATCTGAATCTAAAGTCTTAAGAATTTTTTTACCAAGAGTCGCAATATCTTCAGTAGTTTCGATATTCTTTGCGTTCATGCCTTTGATTGCTTCTTCTTCATTAGGCGTCATTGTTGTGATTTTTTTGTACTTTCTGAAATTATATATCTTAGGATCTACCGTAACAGGAATTTCATATTTTCTTGCAAGAAGAATCGTTTTCTTTAGAACCATCGGACTTACAACACCTTTTCCATAATCTGAAATTATAACCGCGTCTACTGTCGATATTAGTTTTTCTATATTTGCTACGATTTTTGATTCAATATGACGTTCAAACAACTTTTTAACTTCTTTATCTATTCTTACAACCTGCTGATTTGTGGCAATAATTCTAGTTTTTATAATCGTAGGTCTTTGAGAGTCATAAACCAAATAATCAATATTAATTCCTTTTTCTTTAAATATCTCAATCAATGACCTTCCAACAATATCTTCCCCTATCGCGCTCACAATAAAGGCTTTACCGCCTAAAGACGTTATATTATTTGCAACATTTGCCGCTCCTCCGAGAGTTTCTGTTTCTCTTGCAACCTCTACAATAGGAACGGGCGCTTCAGGAGAAATTCTCTTTACTTTTCCCCATATAAACTTATCTACCATTGTATCGCCTACAACTAAAATAGTTTGCTTTTTAAACGAAGACACAAATTTTAATAAGTTCATAATTATTCCAAAAAATTACATGGTTTTCGATAGTTTTGACATTTTATAAATAAGATTTATTTTTTAAATAGTAGCAGTAATCTTTAACAGAATCTTCAAGCTCTATAAACGGTTTATCGTACCCTATACTTTTAAGATTATACATTTTTGCCTCAGTAAAATATTGGTATTTAGACTTCAGAGAATTAGGCATATCGATGTATTCTATGTTTAATTTTTTACCCGCAACAATAAACATTGATTTTGCTATGTCGTTCCATGTTCTTGATTTACCAGTACCCAAATTAAATATACCTGTCTTTGATGGATTTTTAAGCAAAAACCACAACACATTAACAACGTCTTTTATATACACAAAATCTCTGCGCTGTGCGCCGTCAGGATAATTTGTATTGTAGGACTTGAATAGTTTTATAATACCTTTATCCAAAACATCGTCAAAATTTTTGCAAATCATGCTGCGCATATCGCCTTTATGGTACTCATTTGGACCAAAAACGTTAAAAAACTTTACGCCTGTTGCCCTATCCGCATAATTATTATTTAAAAGCCACAAATCAAACATATGCTTAGAAAAGCCATACATATTCAGAGGCGACAAATTTCTTATTTTTGACATATCTTCATCATAGCCGAACTCGCCATTGCCGTATGTTGCCGCTGAAGATGCGTAGACAAAAGGAATTCTCAACTCAAAAGCCCATAAAGCAAGAACTTTGGAGTATTCATAATTATTCTTTATGTAATAGTCTGCATCTGAAAGAGTTGTAGAGCTGCATGCGCCTAAATGCACGATGGCTTGAGGTTTTGGGACTTGTCTGCTTATAACTGCATTAAAAAAATCATTTTTCTGTATATAATCGTGATAGTTTTTACCTATCAGGTTTTTCCACTTTTCACTATTATTAAGATGATCGACAACCAAAATATCTTTTATACCTTCTTGATTCAATTTCCACAAGAAACAGCTACCTATAAAACCTGCGCCACCGGTTAGTATTATCACGAAAACCTCTTCTGACTTTAAACCTATTTCAAAACTACGAGGTATATTGTATAAAAAGACATTTTGCACTGTCAACAATACGCATCATATCATGTAAGATGACACCGAAAATACTGCCAAATACTATACTCTAGCCTTGGTTAATGCAAGACACCCCTATAATATGTCAATAGGTAAGAAGAAAGAGAGAAAAGCAGTCAAAGAACAAAAAAGAAAGAAAAAAAGAGTTAGTTATTAACAAAGACTCTAGCGGGGTCGTAAGAGTGTCCGGATTTAAGCAAAGAGAAAATAATTTGGAGTATTTTTAGCTACACAAATGAGATTGTTTAGAAGATTTATCTTGAGAGCGTTTTTTGCAAAAAAGTCGAAGTTCGAGGATTATGTTTAACATAAGCGATAGAAGTCACATAGAGGTGCTAGCGTAAATAAGAAGACATCTCTTAGGGATATGGGAGATCGAAGGAAGAGCCGGATTTGATAGATGCAAGGGAAGAAACCGACAAAGCCAATGACTTGTTTGACAGAAGGCAAAGAAGAAGCGAATAAGCCGAAGGCGCAAAATGAGAGCAGCGATAGTTTTAATACTAACACCATCAATGGACAGATATTTTGACATAGGAAAGAGACATTGTTCTGATTTTGGTGTTGAAAACACAAAAAAATCCCTATTTATCAATACAAAATTGTAAAAATGCGCCAAAATGCAAGAAATCAGAAACTATCACATTGAAACATCAGAAAATTTTTAATGTCGTAGCCAAAAGAGGAGGATCAACTTATGGTGAACTTAGCAAAAAAATCCTCTCTTTTTCGCTACCTTTTTAACAAAAACTTATCTTCTTTTTTTTGTTACGGTGCAACTTAAAGTGATTTGCCTATGGTTATATTATTTTTTTAGCAGTTTTAAAATATGTTTTAACTCGTCTTTAAGATCTCTTAAAAATTTAGAGTCAGGCATATGCTCTATATCTAATTCCAAATTTGGAGACACATCTATAAGCTTTTTTCTCTTATCACCAATCAAACATTTTTTAACACCCTCAATAGTATAACGCTTGTTATACAACAAATCTTTGATTTTGAAAACTATTTCTATTTCCTCTTTGCGATATTTTCTCTGTCCGGAACTTTTTCTAATGGGGCTTAAAAGTTTAAATTCATTTTCCCAGTATCTTAAAGTGTATTTTGGAACAAGCGTTATCTGAGAAACTTCACCGATACTAAAATATTCTTTATCAGGTATTGGCGGAATTTTAAACATTTTATTCCCCCTCTTCTTGTCTTTAATCTTAGATAAAACTTCTTGGAAGTATCCACCAGAGATTTAAGAAGACTTGATTTGCAAAACAATTACATTAGAGTCATTTAATCGTTACACCTAAGAAAACTTACAAAAACAAAAGGTGTGTTCTCAGGACAAAGAACTTTGCTTAAAAGTCTATTTTTAGGTACTTAAGGGACTTGAAAAGAAGTGGACTAGCAAAGCGGGCAACATAAGACGAAACTTATGGTCAACTTTAAATTATTTTTGTTATTGCCACTTTCTGTGCCTATACCCGTGTTTATCCGGCTGTTTTGATATTTGGTATAAATTACAGAAACCACAAAAACGGCGGAACTACCTACTCCCATAAATTTTTGTTAATGCTGTTTTGGCGCCAGAATGTCCTTATTTTGCTGCTTTTTTACATGCTTCAAACGTTTTTTTGCTAGAAACTTCTTTGTGTTCATTTGCCATTACATTAAACCTCTCTTGCATAGAGATTCTTTATATGTGCTATGTCTTTTCCAAATATCCTGTAAAATCTCTTTAATAGCGCCTAACTTTTAACATTTTTTGTTTTGGTTATATAAAAATCACGCACAAATAAGCCTGTTGATTTTATTGTTGGTTTGTAATAAAGATTTACAAAACACCTACAAAAGCAACAAAATCATCCGCCCCTTGGCATTGTTTCTTAGGCTTGAAAAGAGGTTTAAGTATCCTTCCACCTCATTTTACTTATGCGTTCTACAGCTTCTTTAATTCTTGACACTCCTACGGTAAGCGCAAACCTCACATATCCTTCGCCACTTTTTCCCATACCGTTACCAGGCGTACAAACTATAGACGCCTCTTCAAGCAGCCTAGAAACAACTTGTGATGATGAATATTCTTTTGGTACTTTTGCCCATACATAAAATGAAGCTTTAGGTAAATTTACCTCCCATCCCAATTTTTGCAAACCTTCAACCAAAGCGTCTCTGCGTTCTTTATATATTTTTCTTGCATCTTCAACACATTTTTGTGAAGACGCAAGTGCTGTAACCGCAGCTTCTTGAACGGCCTGAAAAACACCTGAATCATAGTTATCTTTAACTTTAGCAATACCTGCTACAATATCTTTATTGCCACATACCCAGCCTATACGCCAGCCTGTCATATTATAAGTTTTTGAAAGAGAGTGAAACTCTACACAGATTTCTTTGGCTCCTGGAAATTCAAGCAAGCTTAACGGCTTTTCGTTCTCGTTATAATATATTTCAGAATACGCGGCATCTGCAGCTACGATTATACTATTCTTTTTTGCAAACTCTATAAGTTTAATATAAAACTCTCTGGGAGCAACTGCTGCCGTAGGATTATTAGGATAATTTACAAAAATTAATTTTGCTTTTTTAACAACATCTTCAGGTATCGAATCTAAATCAGGCAAGAAATTATTTTTTTCAAGCAAAGGCATAAAATAAGGAACCCCATCGCTAAAAATTGTCCCTGTATTATATACAGGATAACCTGGTTCAGGGATCAAAACAACATCACCAGGATTTATAAAACCTAAATGTATGTGCCCTATACCTTCTTTAGATCCTACAAGAGCGCATACTTCGTCTGGGCTTAAATTAACATTAAATCTTTTTTTATACCATTCAGCCACAGCATTCCTATATGATGGCAGCCCGACACCAAACGGATACTGATGATTTGTAGGTTTTGCAACAGCTTCCTGCATAGACTTTACAATATGTTCAGGTGTGGGCATATCAGGATCGCCAACTCCCAAGGATATAATATCTGCCCCTTTGTTTATAGCTTCTTTTTTCTTCCTATCTATCTCAATAAAAAGATAAGGCGGTAGTTTTTTGAGTTTTTCATTGTAACGAATTTCCATTGCAAAAACCTCCCTGTCTGATGATGTCTGTTGTTACACGCAAAATAAACAAATTATTGTTGTCTTTCTCTCTTTTCTTTTTGCCTTTATGGGTGCGGAGTGCCTATCAAGCAAAAGTACTACTTCTTGGCTTGCCCATCTATTTCTTCAAGCAAGCACAGCACCCCAATTTCAAAATTAGTTTACCATAAAACGTGAAAAGATGCTAGAAAGAATAAAAATACTACTCCAACCCTACAGGAAGACTAGAATGGACCACAAAATCACTTTAACTTTGCACCCCACAGCAAAAAAGAAGATAAGTTTTTATTAAAAGATGACGTAAAACAGAGGATTTTTTTGCCAAGCTCATCCACATTTTTTGAAACTATAATATGACACAACTTAAAGCAATTTGATCATACCAACTTCTGACCATTTCCGACAAAAATTTATAAACTAAAATAGGAATTTTACACAATCGGGGGTAAGTTGAATATTGCAATCCAAATCACCACGGCCTAGATCTATGATGAATCTTACTCGACCCAGTCCATTTAAATCACAGCTGGTCTCTGCAGGAGTCCGGGCCATCAGTTATTTATTACCATAACCTCAGGTTAAAACCTTGTGTGTGTTAATAACTACTTACTAATAACATCATTCCATTACCTTCTTCCATACATCTCTGCCGTCGCCATCTCTCTTGTCGCTTTTTCTTAATTCTAAAGTACATCGATACACCAATCGAAAGAACTAACACGTACTTCAATAACATCTTCAATATGCTGGCGTTCTCCTGCAAAAAATATAAAAGTTGACTTATCAGGCCACATCTTAAATTTCATTTACCCCGCCCCCCCGAAATCCAGTGACACTCTCTGCTCTCTGCATCGGTTGAGAACGTTACCTCCATCGAGTTGGAGCTGTTACTACAAAAAATTTTCAAGCTTGGAGCCAAATCCTGTAGAGGCGAAGATGGCGTTGATGAGCCACTTGAAGATGAAGACGGCAAGAATGGCTTTGAGCTTACACCATCTGCACTATATCTTTGCCTCTGCTGCTACTGCACCCCCCCCCCACTACCACCACCCATACCACTTACATCATTGCCTGCGCCTGTACCACTATTTGAACTTGAACTGCTTAAACTTGGACCGCTTGGACTGCCCAGTGAAAAACTGCTCGAACTTGAGCTTGGAATCGCTGATGCGCCTGCACCTGTACCACCACCTGCACTTCTTGTGCTGCTGCCGCCATCGCCTGCTGCCGCCGCTGCTGCTTTTGCTTTTGCTTCAGTGTCTGCTTTTATTTTTCGTTGTGCTTTTGCGTCTGCTTGTTGTTTTGTTCTTTATGCTTCTTTTATTTCTTCTATTTGGGGTAGATGCCTTCTGTTTACAAGCATAGATTCTTTTTATCGCATAGACTTAAGGCAAGACTAAATAAAACAATTGCAATTATTTGCAATTATTACCTTTTTCGTTTTCATAATTTTTTCTCCTTCCTTGTTTTCAGCCTGTTCTTTATTTTATGTACAAACGCTAATCGTGCGACAGTTCAGAAATAAGAGGCAGTTCGCTTAAATGAGCAAGTCCAAAATGTTTTAAAAAATCCTGAGTTGTACCGTAAAGCAAAGGTCTTCGCAAAGTTTCTTTTCTGCCAACTGTTTTTATCAATTTTCTTTCAAGCAGCGTATCTATAACACCTGAAGATTCAACGCCTCTTATATCGTCAATCTCCGCCTTTACTATAGGCTGTTTATACGCAATCACAGCCAGTGTCTCCAGTGCAGACGGAGACAATTTTAAAATTGTTTTTTCTTTAAACAGTTTTTTTATCCATGGGGAGTACTCAGGTTTTGTAGCAAAAATCCATCCATCTGCCACAAATTTAATTTCGTAAGGTTTGTCTAATACTGAATATTCTTCTTTTAATTCATTTAAAATTTTTTCAATATTATCAGTGTCGGAATAATCGGATTTCAATATATCTTTTAACTCTTTTAAACTTAAAGATCTTTCAGAAACAAAAAGTAATGCCTCTAAAATTTGTTTGACTTCAGATATTTCCATCTTCTTCCCCTTAAACTATACTCTCAACAACTAATCTCAGCTCTCAAAATGTTAAGATTTTTGTTGCAACTGTGCATCATCTGTTTTTTCTCTTTTTATGGATTGAAAAACATTTTCATTTCCTTCTTTTGGGTTAGAATCATGCTCATTATAAACCCTATATATTCTTATTTCCGAAAATAACTCAGATTGTTTTGCGACAATCTGCTTATTTTTCACAAGCTCTAAAACAGCAATAAAGGAAACTATAAGAGCTATTCTAGTACCTTGCATCTTTAATATTTCTGCAAAAGAGATATACTGTTTTCCCTCTAAAATGTCAAGAATTTCTCTAATTTTTGTTTCAATGGGAATTTCCTGATACATAATTTCTTTTACATTCTCAGGAAGAGCGGTTAAAACCTCACGAAAACTGCTCATTAAATCGAAAATCGTAGCGTCTAAAACAAAATCTTGCTTACACATAGCAGGAATAGATCTGTAATAAACTTGAGAATTTTCCATAATTTTATATGACAACAACTTTCCGACTTCTTTGTATTTTTGATACTCAAGAAGTCTGTTTTTAAGCTGGTCTAAAGGATCCTCTTCTTTGCTGTCTTCGTTATTGTCAAACGGAAGAAGCGCTCTGACTTTTATTTGCATAAGAGTTGACGCCATAACAATGAACGCACCAGCAACATCTATGTTTAAATTTTGCATTAAATCCAGATACGAAAGATATTCAGCTGTTATTTCAGCTATTTTTATCTCGCTGATTTCGAGGTCATTCTTTTTTATAAGGTGCAAAAGAAGATCTAAAGGCCCCTCAAATGCATCAAGATGGACGTCGTAAACCATACAGAGATTCCTTAACTACAAAATCACGACAAACACACAAAAAATACATGTTTTATCAGTTGTTGTCGCAGTCGTTTCCTCTCCAATTTACAGGCATTGCTATTTTTTGGTGTTAGTAGAATTCATAAAACACCTTTATTTATCAATATGGGTCTACCGGCAACAAAATCACCACCAACACGTCTTTGTGCTTTTTAGTAGATATTATTTTTTACTACGAGATGTCTAAAACAAAATCGTCATGATAAATATAAAAATCTGCAAGAATCATTGGTTCTTATACAAACCAAATACAAAACTGCAAAACGTGTCAAAAATACAAGAAACCAAAATCATCACATAGAAACACCAAAGAATTTTGATTACACGACCAAAAACTTTAAAAAACAGCAACGCCATGAATCAAGGGAGGCAATAACAAAGGCGAATGGGCTCCCTCCCTTTTATATCCTTTTGCTATTTGTGGGCGCAACTTAAAGTGTGTAAATAAATCTTATTATTTTTTCACTATTTCAGGTATCTTTGCGGCAGCCTCTTCAGCTTCTTTAGTTACAACGCCAGCAACTGACTGTTTCGAAATCTGAACGTAAACGCTATCCGCAACTTTTACTTCAATAATATTTCCTCTTATGGCACTTACAGTAGCATAAATACCACCTGATGTAATAACCCTGTCATCTTTCTTCAAAGCATTCAATAACGCCCGATGCTCTTTAGCTTGTTTCTGCTGAGGTCTAAACAAAAGTAAGTAGGCAAGAACAAAGACAGGAAGAAAGAGCATCAGTACACTACCAATAGACTGTGCCCCGCCGCCCACTAACTGCGCAAATGCAGAGGATGGTGTCAAAACAACAACAGCCAGCAATACCAACAAACCAACAGACTTTTTCATTTTCCCCTAACCTTTATTTTTTGAATTTTGAATAATATCTTTCAAAAAATTTTTGTTTTGTTTTAAGAAACGTATCATTTTCCAATGATCTTCTTATCGTCGCTATCAAATTTACCATAAAATGAATATTATGTAAAGACAGGAGACTTAAGTACAAAATCTCTTGCGACCTCACTAAATGATTTAAATACGCTTTCTGATATCCTGTACAAGTAAGGCAATTACATTCAGGATCTAAAGGGCTAAAATCTTCTTTAAAATCAGCATTTCTAATGTTAATTTTACCGAGGCTTGTAAAAACCTGTCCGTTTCTGCCATTTCTAGTAGGAATAACGCAATCAAACATGTCTACTCCTCGCTCAACACCTTCCCACAAATCTTCAGGCATTCCCACGCCCATAAGATATCTCGCCTTATTCTCGGGAATGATAGGTATGATATTTTCTAGAACCATATGCATATATTCTTTTGGTTCGCCAACAGAAAGACCACCTATAGCATATCCGGTAAAATCAATATCTAACATTTCTTTAGCGCTTTTTGCTCTTAAATCATTATATACTGAACCCTGTATAATCCCAAATAACGACTGAGTTTTAAAAGCATCATCTTTATAAAATTCTTCTTTACATCTTTTGGCCCATCTAAGACTTAGTTCCATAGAATTTTTCGCATATTCATAATTTACTGGATATGGAGTACATTCGTCAAAACACATTACAATGTCGGCACCTATATCTTTTTGAACCTGTATAGATTTTTCAGGAGAAAAGAAATGCTTAGATCCATCTATATGAGATCTAAATTCAGTTCCTTCTTCGCTAATTTTTCTAATATCGCTTAAACTAAATACCTGAAATCCACCCGAATCTGTAAGCATAGGCTTATTCCAAGAATTAAACTTCTGTATTCCACCGGCTTTTTTTATTATCTCGGTTCCGGGACGAAGATATAAATGATACGAATTCGCAAGTATTATCTGAGCGGCAGTTTTATGCAGAAACTCAACGGCAACACTCTTAACCGTTCCCTGCGTCCCGACAGGCATAAAGATAGGAGTATCGATAGTGCCTCTTGTAGTATAAACCTTTCCTAGCCTTCCTCTGCATTCAGATGATTTTTTAATCAGTTGGTAAGAACCACATTCCATTATAAAAATTTATCTCCATTAACGTACAATTCGAAATCACAACCTAACACGTTGCTTGCTCTTCTACAATAATTTGTTACCGATATAAAAATTTCAAAATATTCCATAACGGAACATATTGCGGTATCAAGCACTATGTGCAACCCTATAGTCATTTTTTCTTTACTTACAACAACATCAATTTCCCTGCAAGCCGCAGCGGCACGGGAATGTTTATGATCCATATAAATTAAGTCTTTTAAATTTTTTGCGGTTATTATTCTTTCATGACGAATATCTGTTTTATCGCCAAACACAAGCGCTGCGGCTATCGGAGACACTGGATCTATACTTTTATCTTCATGACAGCCTACGGCGCTTGCTATAGCAAAAATGTCCTCTCTATGATTATGTACTACATCCTCTCCGATAATATTTAAAAACATTATCGCACTACTTTGATCATGATTATTTTTTGAAATCATGTTACCAATATCATGGATATAGGCAGCAATTTTAGCAAGCTCCTGATCTCGTTTAATATAACCCAGATCCTTTAAAACTTTTCCAGCAATTTCAGCCGCATACAAAGCATGTCCGCTACCACGGGCAAACGCTTTGTCGGTGAATTCAAGGTATTTTTGTATTTCTAGGTTATTTTTAATCTCGTCAAAAGATAATATCTCGTCCATATGAGCATTGTATCAAATTTATTTATTGTATAATGCGATACAAATGAAAAATCATTTAATACCAATAGATTTCATACAAACTCCTACGGATAATTCAGATACTCTTGTAGAATTAAAGGCTTTTTGGAAGAAGGTTTTGCCATTTATCTTGGAAAGAGAAAAACATTTTGATGATGTATGGAAGAAAGGAACTGAAGAAGAAATTTTTGCAGAACTTGTATTTTGTATTTTTACGCCGCAGAGCAAAGCAGTATCATGCTGGGCTGCAGTGAATAATCTTGCCGATAAAAATATGATACTTAACTCTCAAGACACTGATATTGCAAAAGCAATTAACAATGTCCGGTTCAGAAACAATAAAGCGAAATATGTAGTCCAGGCAAGAAAATTGTTTGTAATTAACAACAAAATCCAAATAAAAGAGAAACTTGCATCTTTTAAAGATATACACAAACTGAGAAAATGGTTTGCAGAAACCATTAAAGGCATTGGTTGCAAAGAAGCGGGACATTTTTTAAGAAACATTGGTATAGGTAAAAATCTTGCGATATTGGACAGACATATACTAAGAAATCTTAAAATCTACGGAGCAATAAAAGAGATTCCGCAAACGCTTAATGTAAAAACATATCTTGAAATAGAAAAACAAATGCAGAATTTTGCAAAAAAAACAGGTATTCCCATGTCTCATCTAGACATGCTGTTTTGGTGCAAAAATACAGGTGGTATCTTTAAATAGCGATACAATAGACTAGAGCCTGTTCACACAAAAATCAGTACAGAAGTGGTAAGAAGACTTGAAATAGGCTTTTTTTCAAGGAACAATTTACAAACAGTTTGAAGACAATAGACCTCTTGCAAAACTTAAGTATTAAATTCAGAATTACAAATACCTGAAACCCAAGTTAAATCGCAGTCCAAAGCGTCTTCTGCGATTCCTATATCTATCTGAGACTATTTTGAACCTTTTAACAAATCCTATGATATTTTCC
>BNVV01000008.1 GCA_025998355.1 Endomicrobiia bacterium | reverse complement strand
TTGTTAAAAGGTTCAAAATAGTCTCGAGAATAGATAAGTAATAGCAGAAGACGCTTTGGACTGCGATTTAACTTGATTGCAGGTATTTGTAATTCTGAATTTAATACTTAGTTATGCAAGAGGTCTAATGAAGCAAGAGCATAATATGCTTGGGAATATATAGGATCAATTTCTAGATGCTGCTTGTAATATTTTGATTTATATGAATCTATTATTAGACCTCTTGCATAATTAACATGTAAAAGTACAATGACCTTATTAGCAGTAATGCCAGAATTACAAAGCTATCGCAAGAGAAATTACTGCTTTAGCTTGTATTGCTCCTTACGCAAATGAAAGTGGTAAGACTTTCAAAAGGCGTAGAACTTCTGTTGGACGACACTCGTTAAACGAATGCTGTTTATGTGCGGGTTGGTTACTATTAAATCCAACAATGCCTTAAAAGCCTTCTTTCGAAAAACTGACAAGTAACGGTAAACTTAAAATGGTTGCTATTGTTGCTGTTATGCGTAAATTATTACATTATTAACAATTGTTGTAAACAGTTTTGCCTTGATAGGTCTTATGTGAACGCCTAATTATACTTCCTTTTAAGGTCTTTTTATCAACTTTTTTCAAGTGGGTTGTGAACGCCTAATTATACTTCCTTTTAAGGTCTTTTTATCAACTTTTTTCAGTGGGTTGATATCTATAGACCGCAGAAAACACTTTAAATTGTGATTTAACTTGATTTCAGGTATTTGTTTTGAATTTAATACTTAGTTATGCAAGAGGCCCAATGAATCATTAGCTACTGTAAAATACTGATTGTTTTTTGTTTCATAAACGTCTAATTTGTTTTTTTGATACGTCAATGCCAATAAATTTAAGTATAAGGGCATATGTACCTCCTTTGTAATTTGAGTAATTAGCTTCTCGCTTTCAAACGTTTGCATGCTGCAAACTAAAGTTTGCGCATTTGCAACCTCATGCTTTTTACCTTGTGGTGTTGGAGATTTTGATACATACGGGCTTTTAGCCCTATTTAGTGTCAATATCCAACACCCTTATACACCTTGATTATACTTGTTTCTTAAGGAACAATTTGGTAATTACAGAAGATGCTTTGGACTGCGATTTAACTTGGGTTGCAGATATTTGCAATTCTAAAATTTAATACTCAAGTTGCACAAGAGGTCTAATGTTATTATAGATCGTTACGGTTGTTCTTAGCAGGACAACGAGTAAATGCTGAGCCTCAATAAGCATTGAGTCGGGCGTATTTCTACTTGGGAGAGATCTATCGCTTCGGAAAAGACGGAGCAAAACAACAAGACCCTGACAAAGCAAAAGACTGTTTTGATAATGCACTTTGTTATGGAAAAAAGTTGTTCCTTTAGTAAAATAAAGACAGAGGAGCTATGCTATAGTTAAATCGCTTGAAGTTGCACCGTAATGAATAAGAAGATATATGAAAGGAGTATACTCACCCCCCCCTTTTTTTTTAAGCTGTGAGATGGCGCAACTTCAAGTGATTTGGCTATAAGTAGACTTGAAAAAAAGACTAGCAAAGTACAAAACCTGAGGTGAAATTTACGGTCAACTTTTAATTATTTCCGGTAAAGATTAAACATATCAGAAGGCAACTTTGCGTGGGCTTGATTGACAGTCCCAATTTCACAGCTAAAAGCTCCAAACAATGCCCTAGGGTAGGTGTTGGAGAAACTCTTTAATCAAATCTTGAATATTTCTTTCATATCGCATGGAAGTTCAGCGGTAAAGTTAATAGTCTTTGAAGTTTTAGGATGTGTCAATGTTAATTTATGAGCATGTAACATTTGTCTTTCATAACATTTCCCGTCAATTACTTTAGGCCCACTGTATTGCTGATCGCCAATAATAGGATGATTTATGTACTTCATATGACTCCTTATCTGATGCGTTCTGCCGGTAATAATTCTCACTTCTACCAAAGTATAACCGTCTTTTCTCGCAATAACATTAAATTCAGTAACTGCCATTTTTTTTGCAAGTGGATTTACAGACATCAGTTTTCTGTTCTGCGGAGATCTGCCAAGCGGCGCTTCTATTCTTCCTTTATGTTCTACAATAGTACCTTTAACCGCAGCATAATACATCTTCCTTACAGCTCTCTTCTGAAGTTGTTTTGAAATACTAATTTTAGATTTTTCGTTTTTTGCAAAAATAATAAGCCCCGAAGTATCTTTATCTAATCTATGCACTAAGTAAGGGTTATATTTTCCTTTTGAATGCGCCATTAAAGCATTAAGCAAAGTAGCTGAAGGATGACCATATGACGGATGAACCACAATACCAAACTGCTTATTTACAATAATAATATCATCATCTTCATATACAATGTTAAGTTTTATTTTTTCAGGTTTTATACTAAGTTTTGCTTCTTTTTCAAATTCAAATGCTATAGTATCACTGTGTTTTAATTTATAACTTGAAAGAACACTTCTACCATTTACAAAAACTTTTTGCTTGTCTGTAAGTTTCTGAAAGTACGAACGCGAATAATCTTTATATATTGAAGCTAAGTATAGATCCACTCTCTCTCTTTCAAACTTTTCGTATATCATTTTTTCTTGCATAAATGGTTTCTCTAAAAACTCTTAGTTTTTCTATTTTTAAGATTACAATCCTATTGATTCAGGTAAACCAAACATAATATTCATATTCTGCACTGCCTGTCCTGAAGCCCCTTTAACCAAATTATCTATAACCGAAACTATAATAAGCCTGTTTGTTCTCTTGTCAACTTGCATACTTATTTCACAATAGTTTGTATTTACAACATTTTTTATTCCCGTCATTATATCCTCATCTAAAATCTTTATAAATTGTCTGCCTTTATAAAATTCTTTATATTTTTCAATTATCTCAAACGCGTCAACATTTTTTTTAAGTTTTGCATAAATAGTAGAAAGCATTCCTCTTTCAACGGGCATAATGTGAGGAGTAAAACTTATTGTTACATCTTCTCCTGATAAAATTGAGAGCTCCTGTTCTATTTCAGGAACGTGTCTGTGATCACCAGCAATTTTATATGCTCTAAAATTTGGATGTTCACTATCAAAATATTCTTTTGCGCTTTTTCTCCCTGCTCCGGAAATGCCACTTTTTGAATCTATTACTATTCCTTGTAAATCTACAAAACCGTTTTTTATAGCAGGAGCGCACCCTAAAGCAACGGTAGTTGGATAACAACCCGGATTAGCAATCAAAGCAGCTTTTTCTATTTCGTAAGTGTTAAGTTCAGATAAGCCGTAAACTGCCTGATTTATGTATTCTTTTGCAGTATGGTTTACTTTATACCATTTCTCGTAAACCTCAGGATTATTCAATCTGAAATCAGCAGATAAATCTATAACTTTAACGCTTGCATCAATAAGACTTGGAACTACTTCAAAAGCAACGGCGTGTGGCAAAGCAAGAAATACAACATCGCAATTATTCGTGATTTTTTTTATATCTAAAGCCTCTATTTTCAAATTTAAATAAGCAAAATTTGGATACAAATCTTTTAAATATCTTTCGTCTGAAGAACTTCTTCCGTAAAGCCCTGTTATTTCCACATTTGGATGTTTCGAAAGAATTCTCAAAAGCTCCTCACCGGTATACCCTGTTATACCTACAATACTTACTCTAATCATTTTTTTCTCCGTGTTATTAATGTAGTTCAACTAAATTTTATCAACATAAAGTTAGTTGGCTGTAGCCATTGAAGTGACAATAAAAGACAAAACTTTTTACTCTTTGTTTTTAAGATTTATTATTTCTCGGATACAACAAAACCACAAACTCACCAAGCAAATTACTTCTGCTTTTTATATTTTCAAAAACTTCCTTTACTGTTCCTCTTATAAATTCTTCAAACTTTTTTGTTATTTCTCTTGCGAGGCAAATTTCAGAATCTTTGCCAAACACCTCTAGGCATATTTCTACTGTTTTTAGTATTCTGCGCGGCGATTCATAAAAAACAACAGTTTTCTCTAAATTTAAGAATTCTGAAAGCTCTTTTCTAACTTTTACATGTTTTCTTTTTAAAAAACCGCAAAATATAAAACCGTTAGTCGGAAGCCCAGAACCCGCAAGCGCTGTTATCACTGCGCTTGCTCCTGGTAGAACTTCAATTTTTATGCCCTTGTTTATTGTTTCTTTAACTAAAATATATCCTGGATCCGAGATAGCCGGAGTGCCCGCATCAGAAACAAGAGCAACTTTTTTACCACTTTCCAACTTACCCAATATCTGGTCAAGTCTGCGACGTTCATTATAAGAATAAAAACTTATTAGAGGTTTTGAGATCCCAAAATATGATAAAAGTTTCAAGCTCTGCCTTGTGTCTTCGCAAGCAATTAAATCGCATTCTTTAAGAATTCTTAAAGCTCTTAATGTTATATCTTCTAGATTCCCTATGGGTGTTGGGACTATGTATAAAATACCGTCGTTCATTTGTAGTACCTTACTTATTAAGGGATTGTCTAAAATTTTTAAGGCAAAGGCTAAAAATATCTGAACAATTTACAAATACTATAGGCGTAAGAGCGATTTGCTAAAACATGTCTCTTTATTGACACTGCTATAAAAAACGGATACAGTGTGTTTTTTAGGCTTTGTTAGAGTTAGCTGTTACCTTTTTCTTCTTTCTACTAAAATCATCAGTACTAACAATCATTTTTTATCACTTGTAGTACTATCATAAATTATTTCATGATTTTCCATTTTAGTTTTTTATATCGACTGGATACTTTTCTTTATATACTTTAAAAAGTCTTTTAATAGTTTTGTTCTGTATAAAATACTTATGCGGCTGATGAAACATAAAACCGTGCTTTTTGTATTTATCTTCAAACAAAAGATATTTTATCATACCTGATTGCATTTTCAATACAACAGGCATTATTCTGTTGATTATTTCTTTATTAAATTCTGATAACGGTATAAAATTCGTTGAAAATTCAACTGAAGACGTCCTGCAATTCTGACCGTCAAAACCTATATGCTGAACATAACATTTTTGTGGAACCATAAGTCTTACATCATTATTAATTAAAAAGACTGACAATTTAAAATCCATAGATCTTGGTCTTTCTTTCTGTTTTGAGACAAACTTTTGAAGAAGATTTTTTGATATACATATTCCCGCAAATCCAACATTCTCTTTGTATACAAACTCCCCATCAAAATATATATCTCTGTGAAGTTCAGAATTATATAATCCTAAAAACCCGTCACTTCGCTGAAAATTATTAAAAATATAGTCTATTGTATCTGGCCGTAACAGTAAATCTGAATCGCAAATAAACAAAACGTCATTATCTGAAGCCAGAAAATCAAGCATCATTTGATATGCATTTCTGTCTGCTTTTAAATTCTTTACTCTGTTTATAATCTCGGTATTAGGTTTATTAAATAATTGTCTCAAATAATTGTCGTTAAATTCACTACTACAATCGTTAAAAACTTTTATTATAACTTTATCAATAATAACGACCTAACGGTGATTTCAAGATATTCTTTTCTGTTATATACAGGCACCGAAACCATTACCTTCATATTAAAATTCCTATAAAAGCTTTTGCAAAGCGTTTAAAATATCCATATTTGGTATATTTTTTATATCATTTTTCAATCTTTTGTTTTTTGTATTGACAGAAAGTTGAATGGCATTAGGATTATTGGGTCCCCATATTGTATCAATTTTTTCATAAGCGTCTGAATAATCTAAATACAAAGCAACCGTTTTTTTATTAAAAGCAGTTGCAATATGGACTATTGAGGTATCGGGAGTAATAACTGCCTCGGCATATTTTATTAAAGCCGCGCTTTCCAGTATCGATTTAAATGAAATTATAAAAGTCCTATCGTTTTCTAACGATTTCATTTCTTTTTTATTTGATCCCTGACATAAAATAAACAAACAGCAATCGATTTTATTTTCTAATAGACCAACTAATTCTTTAAGCTTATTGAAACTAAAACTTCTATGCTTACTTGCGGCAAAAGGATTTAAGACTATGCTACACTTTGAACCACATTTTTTTACTAATTCAAAAGCTTTGTTTTCTTCATTGAAGCTCAAAGTTACATCGTACTTCAAATCCGGTTTTTCAATTTTTAAAATATTTAACAAATATTCATACCTTTTTGAAATATGCTTATTAAAAAAATTTACATCTATCGATAAATCGTAGATATTGTATGAATCCTTATAAAAACCTATAAGAAATTCTGCTGAAACAATACGAAGCATTAACAGACGTTTAAAACGCGGTCTGAAAGTATAAAAATCTACAGCAAGACTTATGTTGCGTTTTTTTAATTTCCTAAAAAGTAAAATATTTTTAAAAAAATTTTTATCTGTCTCATATATTTGGTTAACGTTATTGTTATATTTTAATATTTCTCTGTTATTCTTACCGCAAAGAACTACAATGCTAATACCAGGATATTTCTTTTTTATCTCCCTAACAAGTAAAGTAGAAACTACAATGTCCCCAATCTTGTCGTCATCCCTAAAAAATAAAATTGATTTAATTTGATTTATATCTAAGGATTTTATTAATTTGCTTCTTTTATCAAGAATTGTTTTTGCTAAAGATTTTTTAAATGATTTTAGTTTGTTTTTTAGTATATTTCGCATTGTTAAATTTCTTCGATCCCACAAGTATTGATCCTTGTTAAAAAATATCATGTTCGTTTTCATTACATTCATAGATCTCTCTTTAAAAACTTCATAGTAAAGCCACCGTCAATCCCTGAACTTGTCTTGGTAACTAGCGTTGTTCTTACAACAAGACGCCTAAACAAGGGTTAGCGCGGCAAATACAAGACCGACAATCAAACCCATGTAAAGTTGCCTTTTGGCATGTTTAATTTTTATCTGAAATAATTAAAGGCTAGCCGTAAATTTCACCTCAGGTTTTGTACTTTGCTAGTCCTTTTTTTCAAAGTATACTATAGCCAAATCACTTGAAGTTGCACAGTAACAAATGAAAAGATAAGCTTTTGTTAAAAAGGACGGCAGGAAACAGAAGATTTTACACCAAACTCACCCGCATCTTTGAGACCACAATATGGTGCAACTTCAAGTTCAAGTGTTTTTACTATAAATCAAAAATTAAAAAAATTCTCATGCCTTTTGGCGCAAATGCTACATGCTTCATATCCCTTGCTTAAGGCTTTTAGTCTCTTATTCAATTTCTTTGGTTTTCAAGTCTTGCGCCGCGCACGCTGCCTGTGACGGCGGTTTTGGCAACTAACGCTCTAGGCTTTAACTTTGGCTTTTACAACTAATGCTTTAGGTTTTTTAATGTTGCAGTCGATCGTTAAGATGCCTCTCTAAGTCTTTGGCTTTTTTAGCAAAGGCGTCGGCGGCATTGGCGAACTTGGCGGCGGCGGTGGCGCGGTCAGCAAAGACGTCGGCGTCGGCGGCGCTGGAGGCGGGGATGGCACGGGCGTCGTCGGCGGCGGCGAGGGCGTTGTGGGCGTTGTTGGCGGCGGCGGCGGGGGCGTTGGAGTTGGCAGAGGGGGAACAGGCACAATAATGATGAGCGACGTTTTCAACAATTTTGGCGACGACGTATTCCGCAAAAGCGGTGACGCAAAATGCGGCGTGAGCGGCGTTGTCGGCGGCGCTGGCGGGGGCGGCGACGGCATCAAAGATGGTGCGGACGTCGGAGGCGGCGGCGGCGACGCTATTGTAGTCGGTGTGGGCGCGGTTGGTGAAGGCTTGGGCGGCTTCGAAGGCATCCTTGTTAATGGTGGCAGCGGGGGCGTTGATAACAGTGTAGGCGTGTTTGAGGGCGTCGGTGGCGATGATCAAGGTGTTTTTGGCGAAGTTGTTAGCGGCGGCGGCGGGGGCGTTTGTGCTGACGGCGGGGGCTGAAACGGCGAAGGCACAGGCAGTGTCAGTAAGAACTTTGACGAGAAGGGCAAGCTCATTAATAGATTCCATGTCTGTTTCTTGTTGTTTTGCTCTTTTTGCTTCTTTTATTTCTTCCATTCTCTCTGGAGCAGCACGCCTTCTGTTTACGAGTGAAGCGTTCTTTTTATCGCACGAGCTTAAAGCAAAACCAAATGCAACAAATATGCTCAAACATTGCTTTAGTTTCATCGTTATACTCCTTTTTTGCTTGTAGCTCTTATTTTTTTCACAACGTCTCCTTTGACACAAGTAACGTCACCTTTGTAAATTTTTTTTATGTTTTTGTCTTTTGTGTTATTTTTATATCCATGCATAGCGTTGTTGTAACACAACATGATTTTGTAAAATAGGCGGATCTTTGTAAAAACTTCTGCCTATCAAGAAAACGGCAAGTTTATGGAATAGATCTCTTAGGTGTCTCTAACCCCTATACATATCTCTACATATCCTTTGTCTGCATACACCTCTTATTTTATTTGCCAACATACAGCCTTAAGTGATTTTTCAAATATTGTCTAATCTACATACCTGCTTAGTCTTTCTAGTCTGTCCCTATTCTGTTTAACTTATTTAATTTATTGCTCTCTTTAAAAAAACGCTCTTTGCTTTCATTTTTCCTCTGTCGATAAAAGTTATCTTTACCTCTGAAGAGATTATATCTTTTTTTGTTAAAAAAAGATATCTTTTGCTCTATTCTTTTTTTGATAAATTTTAGAAGGTTTTTGGAGAGATCCAATGCTAATTTATATCTTCTTTCAAGGTCTTTTCCTCCACTCTTTTTGGTGGATTGATCATTTTAAATTCCTGCTACTTTATTCTTTAAACTGTTTTTTTAGTTCGTCAACTTTATTTAGTTTTTCCCAAGTAAAATCTTTTTCTTCCCTTCCGAAATGCCCGTAAGCTGCTGTCTTAGCAAAAATAGGCCTTCTAAGTCCTAGGTAATCACTTATACCTTCAGAAGTAAGAGGGAATATTTTTTTCACAACAGGTTCCAACAACGATCCTGAAATCTTGCCTGAATGATGAGTGTCCACCATTACGGATACAGGATCTATAACGCCAATTGCATAAGCAAGTTGAACAGTACATTTATCTGCAAAACCAGCTGCGACTATATTTTTTGCAATATGCCTTGCCATGTAACATGCGCTTCTGTCAACTTTTGTAGAATCCTTGCCAGAAAAAGCTCCTCCGCCATGTGCCGCCATACCACCATAAGTATCAACTATTATTTTTCTTCCGGTAAGACCCGTATCTGCTGCAGGTCCTCCAAATAAAAATTTTCCTGTAGGATTTATATATATCTTTGTACTTTTATCAACTAACTCGCCTAAAACAGGATTAATAATAGTGTCAACAATTTCTTCTTTTGACTTATTTGTTATATGATTTCCCGTTTTATCTAAAATAGCTTCCGTGTGCTGCGTTGACAAAACAACAGCGTCTATTCTTATAGGCTTCCAATCAACATATTCGACGGTAATTTGAGTTTTACCATCAGGTCCCAAATACGGCAAAATACCTTGTTTCCTTACATATGCAAGCCTCATAGCAAGTTTGTGAGCTAAAATAAGCGGTAAAGGCATAAACTCAGATGTCTCTTTACATGCGAAACCTATCATCAATCCTTGATCTCCGGCTCCGCCCGTATCAACACCCATAGAAATATCAGGAGACTGTGTATTTATAGTATCCATAATAGCGCACGTGTTATAATCAAAACCAAATGAGGAGCTATTGTATCCTATCTCCTTTATGGCTTCTTTTATAATTTCTCTAGTATTAATTTTTGCTCTCGTGGTAATTTCTCCACCAACAATAATTAAACCTTTAGATATAAAGGTTTCACATGCGACTCTAGCCTTTGAATCTTGCTGTAGAATTGCATCGAGAATACTGTCCGATACTATGTCACATACTTTATCGGGATGTCCCTCGGTAACAGATTCGGATGTAAAAAAATACCCTTGTTTACTAGACATAGACATAGAAGCCCCCCCCTCTTGCTAATTATAGTCAAATAACTTCTGTATTAATGCGCTTTGGTTGCTGAACTTTCTAGCAATCGTTTCTGCTTCCTTACTAGTCCTTCAAAGCGTCTTGTATCTATTTTCTAAACGAACCTACAGAGGCATCTTGTCATTAACACAAAACCATTATCTGATAGTATACTACATCATTATGGAATCATATAATGCAATGTTATCGGGTACCATCGCGCCATATCCTACTAATGTATTTGCTATTTTCACGTTACAGCCAATATTTGAATTTTCCCATATTATTGATTTACTAATAGACACATTACTACCAATTTTTACATTACTTGATATCACAGAGTATGGTTTAACTACAGTATTCTTTCCTATTATAACATTATCATCTATAAAACATGGCCCGCATACTTCAACACTTTTATCAATTCTTGCACTAGTGCTTATGTATTTATTATCTCTACTATTAATCCCAATGTCAAATTTAACTTTACCATCTAAAACATCGAAGACACCTCTTTTATACTCAAAAATATTTCCTATGTCTGTCCAATACTCATCCATGACATAACTGTAAATTTTCTGCTTTTGTCTCATTAGAAGAGGAAACAAATCCGCACTAAAATCAAAAAATTTATTTCTTGGGATAAAATTAAAAATTTCGGGTTCCAATACATATATACCTGTATTTACACCATTGTAAAAGATGTCTCCCAAAGAAGGTTTTTCAATAAATGTTTTTACTTCTCCTACCTTGTTTGTTACAGCAATGCCATACTCAAGTTTTAAATCTATTTTCTTTAGAACTATCGTAACTACTGATTTCTTTTTTTTATGAAACTCTACTGCTTTTTTTATATCAATATCAGTCAAACCATCACCGGACATAACTACAAAAGTATCATCAAAAAAATCCTCCGCATTTTTTATTGCCCCGGCTGTACCCAAGAGTCTTTTCTCACGAAAAAAATTCAATTTAATACTAATCTCGTCATTATTTTTAAAATAACTAGTTACAGCATCGGGGCGGTAATATATATTTACACAAACATTATCGAAACCGTTTTTCCACAAATTCAAAAATGTATAATACAAAGCAGGCTTACCCAAAATAGGAATCATAGGCTTTGGAATATCCGTTGTTAACGGTTTAAGCCTTGTACCTACTCCCGCAGCTAAAACAAAAGCTTTCATTTATTCCCCATTTTAAAATATTCGATTGTTTTTTTTATACCTTTTTCTATACAAGTTTTTGGCATCCAACCTAAAACTTTCTTAGCTTTGTCTATATTCAAAAAACTTTTAAATAATTCACCTTCTCTTTTTGGTTTATAAACCGCTTTTTTACTATACCCTATTGCATTACTCATAACCTCTAAAAGTCTATTTACAGACACGGCTTTTGACGTTCCTACATTGATAATTTGGTTTTTCCCTTTATTTAAAGCTTTTAAATTCGCATTAACGACATCGGAAACATAAACATAATCTCTCATTTGCTTGCCATCGCCAAAAACATTGATGTCCTTACCGCGTAGCATTTTAGTGGCAAATATTGCAATGACACCCGCCTCTCCGTATGGGTCTTGTCTTGGGCCATATACATTGCCGTATCGTAGTATTGTGTAATCTAAACTATAAACTGCAGAATAAAACTTTATGTAATTTTCAACTGAATTTTTTGCAATACCATATGGAGACAAAGGATTTAGCTTAGATTCTTCGTTTGGCGCGCTTACGTCACATTCTCCGTAAATCGTACCTCCCGAAGAGGCAAAAATAACTTTTCTCACCTTGGTTTTAACGCAAGAATCCAATACGTTAATTGCGCCTAGAATATTAATCTTAGCGTCAAAAAACGGGTCTGCAACAGATACGCGAACGTCTATTTGAGCAGCGTTATGTATAACAACATCGGGCTTTTCTTTTTTAAATATTGCAGATACATTTTTTCTATCGAAAACATCTGCTTTATAGAATTTAGATTTTTTATTTATATTCTCTTTTTTACCTGACGACAAATTGTCTAAAACTACAACTTTATGTTCCTTTTCCAACAAAGTATCCACAATATTAGAGCCTATAAAGCCTGCACCTCCGGTAACGAGCATTCTCATCACACCCCCTTTAGGTGTTCCAAAACTATTTTCGCAACAAAGTCAGGCGTAATTGAGCTCATACACAAAGGCTTTGCAAAACCTCTAATACATGGCAAAGCAGCATCTTCAACCATTGTATAACAATTTTTACATAGTCCCGACATAATGTTTATGTTATTGTCATAACATGTATACTCGGTATTTGTCGGTCCAAAAAGAACTATGGACTGCACATTCAATACTTTTGCTACATGCACACAACCGCAATCAGTATCAATATGAAGCGATGAATATTCTAGAACTGTGCAAAGTTCATCAAATGAGGTCTTTCCATTTAAATCTATATCAACCTCTTCAAACTTAGCACTGTTTATGCCAATTTGTACAATCTTATAATCTTTTAATTCTCTTTTTATCACTCCCAGCAAATTTTTCCAATTTTCTGTTTCCCATAATTTTAAAATCACGCCGGTTTTTCCGGAAATATAGCCTTTATTTCCCCAGCCGTGCTGAAAAGTTATATACTTATCGCTTTTGCTTAAACCAAACTTTTTAATGTCTTGATCTTTATAATTTAATGTTAATTTATTTTTTTTTATATCTTTAATTCCTGATGTTAGTTTCATAACATCAAAAATTTTTAAACCATTTTCTACTGCTATTTTCTGAAATATATACTGATTATTAACATTAAAACAATAGGGATACTTTCTTTTTATTTCTTCAAAACCGACTGCAAATTTTTTTATAAGATCATTTTTCGGATTGTTTATTTTCATATCCGCTATACCTGAACTAACTTTATATGAAAAATCCACGACAATATCATATTTTTTACGACTAATAATCACAGCATTTTTATCAATAAAAAATCTTATGTTTTTTACGCCTGACAAAAACCGTTTAGATCTTCTACCATATATGTCAATTGCAACCGACGGGAACAAATCGCCTAGCATTGATATTGCGTCCCCTTGCCTTATAACATCACCCATACCTCCTGCGGGAACTACGGCAATATAAACTTTACTATCATCTTTCTTACTAAATATCAACGATAAAAAACAAAAAAAACTTTTAAAAAAATCTTTTACTGCATTTTTTATTTTTATTTTCTTGTTTTTTATTACTATTTTTTTACTTAATTCTGTAAGCTCTATATCTGCTTTTTCTAATGCTGCTTCATCATATTTAGGATAAACCAAAATCATAAAATCCTCTATTTTTTAGATCCTTTTGACGACTTTTCCTTTACATTATCTTTTTTTCCTTCAGCGTTTTTCTCATTTTCTCCAAAAGCCTTTTGCCTTATTTTGGCTTCTATTTCTTCTGCAATTAAAGAGTTTGCTATTAAATATGTTTTTACATTATCTCTGCCCTGGCCTAGTCTTTCGCCCTTATAACTAAAAAATGCCCCAGCTTTTTCAATTATTCCGTCGTTTACACCCATGTCTATTAAATATCCAAATTTGTCAACTCCATGCCCGAATATTATTTCAAATTCAGCCTGTTTAAAAGGCGCCGCTACTTTGTTCTTTACGACCTTCACTCTAACCCTATTGCCTAAAATTTCATCGCCTCTTTTAACAGATTCTATCCTCCTTATATCAAGTCTCACCGAAGAATAGAATTTAAGAGCAAGCCCTCCTGGAGTGGTTTCAGGACTTCCCCACATAACTCCTATCTTTTGTCTTAACTGATTTATAAACACGATAGCAGTTTTAGATTTAGAAATATTTGAAGTAAGTTTTCTAAGAGCCTGGCTCATCAATCTCGCCTGAAGCCCTATAAAAGAATCTCCCATTTCGCCCTCGATCTCTGCTTTAGGAACAAGCGCGGCTACGGAATCGACAACTATAATATCAACTGCGCCGGAACGTATAAGCTTATCTGCAATTTCAAGTCCTTGTTCGCCTGAATCGGGCTGAGATATTAAGAGATTATCTATATCCACGCCGATCTTTTGTGCATACTCAGGATCCATTGCATGTTCTGCATCAATATATGCTGCAATACCGCCAAGTTTTTGTGCCTCAGCAACCATACACAAAGCTAAAGTAGTCTTTCCCGAAGATTCTGGACCATAAATTTCAATTATTCTTCCACGAGGAATTCCACCAATACCTATGGCTATATCAAGAGGAAGCGCCCCGGTAGGTATTGAGTCAACTTGTTCTCTTGAATGTTTTTCTCCAAGTCTCATAATAGCTTCTTTACCAAAATCTTTTTCAATTTGCGAAAGAGCTAAATCCAATGCTTTAAGTTTTTCGTCCTTTATCATTACTTTCTCCAATTACATCTTTAATATTTATATGTAGTCAAACTGACTTTATATTCTTACTATCTTGTTTGATTTGGTATTTTTAAAAGCATTTCTTGCATCTACAATAATATTCGATTCTTTCAATACCTTTTTATAATCGATATTTGTATGATCTGTGACAACAACAGCAACATCGTACTTATTTAATCCGACGAGATTTTTAATTGACGATAAAGCCCACCTGCAGCTACAGTTTTGTACAACAGGTACATACGGATCATAATAAGATACCCTTACACCTTTTTCAAGCAAGAGATTCATTACATCAATAGCAGGGGATTCTCGTATATCAGCTATATCTTTTTTATATGCCGCTCCAAAAACTAAAACTTTTGAATTTTTTAACGCCTTTGCTTTTGAATTTAATGCATCCGCAACTTTTGCAACAACATATTCAGGCATTTTTGAATTCAATTCGCCTGCAAGCTCTATAAATCTTGAATAAAAGTTTAAGGTTTTAAGTTTCCATGATAAATAATGAGGATCTGAAGGAATGCAGTGACCGCCTATGCCGGGTCCCGGATAAAAAGGCATAAAACCAAACGGTTTTGTCGCAGCAGCTTCTATAATCTCCCAAACATTAAGACCAAGCTTATCACACATTAATGCAACTTCATTTACAAGAGCAATATTGACGGCTCTAAAAGTATTTTCCAAAAGTTTCACCATTTCAGCAGCTTGCGTAGAAGAAACTTTATGAACTTTAGTAAAAGAACTATACACAGCAGCTGCAAGTTCCGTACATTTTTTACACAAACCGCCGACAACTTTAGGAGTGTCTTTTATACCAAATTTTTTATTTGATGGATCGATTCTTTCAGGACTAAAAGCTAAAAAAAAATCCACGCTTACATTCAAACCTGTATCCTCAAGCATAGGAAGGACTAACTCATCTGTAGTTCCCGGATAAGTTGTAGATTCAAGTATTATGAGCTGACCCTTTCTTAGAGTTTTTTTAATACTCTTTGACGCTTCTATTATGTAGGAAACATCCGGATTTTTTGATTTACGAAGAGGTGTTGGAACGCATATAATCACAACATCCATTTCAGACAAATTCTCGAAATCCGCGGTTGCGTTAAATTGTTTATTTGAAACAAGCTCTTTAATATCATCTGCAGAAACATCTCCTACGTAGGATTGGCCACTATTTATCATTTTCACTTTATATTCATCTACTTCGAAACCTGTGATACCAAAACCCTTCTTAGAGAGTTCAACAGATAAAGGAAGTCCCACATATCCCTGACCCATGATGCCTATTTTTGATGTTCTTGCACTAATTTTTTCCAGCAATTGTTTATACATTATAACACAATCGCACTTAACATTGCTTTCGTTTTTATTTTCATAGACCTTTTTCCTGTTTTTTTGCCATATAATCCTTTGCTACCTAGCGAGGCTGTATTATAGCTATAAATTTTTTATCAAGCAACTATTTAACATAGACTGTCTGCATAAATCACATCCCAAATAGCACTCTCAAAAACAACTATAGCCAAATCACTCGAAGTTGCACCGTAAAGAATAAGAAAATGCATAAAGGAGCGTACTCACCCCTTAAGCTGCGAGAGGTGCAATTTCAAGTGATTTGGCTATAGAATATAAATATTATTGTAATAAATGGGAAAACCTACCTATCCTCCATACTGGAAAGTTCCATTTGTTTCAAAAAGTCTTTATTAGATTTTGAATTAAGAAGTCTCTTTTTCAATTCTTCCATAACTTCTATAGAATTCATTGAGTTCATCCATTTTCTCAATATCCACATTTTATTCTTTTCATCTTCATTTAAAAGAAGTTCCTCTTTTCTGGTTCCTGAACGTAAAAGATCTATAGACGGGAATATTCTTCTATCTGCAAGCTTTCTGTCAAGATAAATTTCACAGTTTCCCGTTCCCTTAAACTCTTCAAATATAACATCGTCCATCCTGCTACCTGTTTCAACAAGAGCGGTTCCTATAATCGTAAGACTGCCACCCTCTTCTATGTTTCTTGCTGCACCAAAAAATCTCTTAGGTCTCTGCAAAGCATTTGAATCAAGACCACCTGAAAGAACTCTTCCGCTTGACGGCATCGCTGTGTTGTATGCTCTAGCAAGTCTTGTAATAGAATCTAAAAGAACAACCACATGTTTGCCGTTTTCAACCATTCTTTTAGCTTTTTCTATAACCATTTCGGCAACTTGTATATGTCTATCTGAAGGTTCGTCAAAAGTCGAAGATATAACCTCACCTTCTACCGAACGCTGCATATCTGTAACTTCTTCAGGTCTTTCATCTATCAATAAAACCATGAGTATACTATCAGGATTATTTGTAGTTATGGCATTAGCTACCTTCTGCAAAATAACAGTTTTGCCTGTCCTTGGAGCAGCATTAATTAAAACTCTCTGCCCTTTACCGATAGGTACAAGCATGTCTATAATTCTTGTAGATACTTCTGATGCTTTTGTTTCCAAAACTATTTTTTCGTTAGGATACAGAGGCGTCAAATTATCAAAAAAAGCCCTATCCCTTATGCCTTCAAGATTTTCTTGACCGTTGACTGACTTTACATGTAAAAGCGCAAAATAACGCTCCTGCTGAGACTGAGGAGGACGAACGTAACCTGCAACAGTATCGCCTTTTCTTAAAGCAAACTTTTTTATCTGCGAAGGAGATATATATATGTCATCTGGACCTGGAAGATAATTATAGTCTGTAGAACGCAAAAACCCAAAACCGTCAGGTAAAATTTCTAAAACACCTTCGTCGTATACAGTTTTGTTTGCTTTTGTCTGCACTTCAAAAATCTTTGCTATGAGCTCCTGCTTTCTCAAACCTGCAACTCCTTCAAGTTTGAGATTTTTTGCTGTTTGCATCAACTCCGACATAGTACATTTAGACAAAACTGAAACATCCAAAGACATATCCTTTTCCATTAACCCCACCCAGCAGGACATTGAAACCGCCCGCTATTTTTTTTGATTTTTTGTGAAGGATCACCGCGCCGAATCGCTTAAGTACTACCCGTCGCTGTTTGGCTTGATTTATTCCATCCGATTACCACTTTGACTTGGAAAATATTTTTACAAACTACGATAACGAGATTGTATATTATTATGATTTGAATGTCAATAGTTTGTACAAATCATTTACCTTGTTTCTCAAATCTTTTTTTGAACCGGTATTGTCTATTACAAAATCTGCAAGTTTAACTTTTTCTTCCATATGCATTTGAGAGCCAATTCTTTTTTTAACTTCGTCGGCGCTTAAGTTATCACGCAATGCAAGACGTTTTGCCTGAATAGCATATGGGACCCATACAACAATAATATTATCACATATCGCATCTAGACCGACTTCAAAAAGAAGCGGCGCATTTATAACTATATTATGTTGACTTATTTTATGAGAAATAATTTCATTGATATGCGCAATAATATAAGCATGAAGAATTTTTTCAATTTGCAATTTTGCTTGTTTATCCGAGAAAATAATATATGCAAGTTTCTTTCTATTTAAAGCTCCGTTTGAATATAAAATATCATTCCCGAAAATTTTTACTAGTTCTCTTAAAGCTGGCATTCCTTTTGCAGTAAGTTCCCGTGATATCGTGTCAGCGTCTATGGAATAAGCGCCAAGCAAATCAAAGCATTTAGCACTTTCACTCTTTCCAGTAGCAATGCCGCCAGTTAAACCTATAATCATATTTTTTCATTTCTCCCCAATTTGTGCCTGCCTTGACATCAACAGATAGTGGAACACTTAATTTTACGGCGTTTTCCATTTTGTCTTTTATCATCGCAACTATATTTTCTGTTTCTTCAACAGCTGTTTCAAAAAGAATATCGTCATGAATCTGCAAAAGCATCAAAGACCTATATCCCTTAAGTTTGAGTTCGTTGTATATATTTATCATAGCAATTTTTATTATATCTGCAGAACTACCTTGAACTGGCATATTTAAAGCCATTCTTTCACCGGCATTTCTAACTTGAACGTTTTTAGACTTAAGCTCAGGAATATATCTTACTCTGCCCGTAATAGTGCATACATAGCCGTCTCTCAATGCTTGCTCTGCAATCTGTTTCATCCAAAGTTTTGTTCCGATGTAGCGGTTAAAATATCCGTCAATATATTCTTTAGCTTGTCCGAATGAAATATTCAATTGTTTTGCAAGCCCAAAAGGAGACATACCGTAAACTATACCAAAATTTATAGATTTTGCTGCGGTTCTTAAATTATCAGGTAAAAGATCGTCTTTTGGTATATTAAATATTTCTCTTGCCGTTGCGCTGTGTATATCTGCTCCAGCTTTAAAAGCTTCAATAAGTTTTTGGTCTCCTGAAATATGAGCTAAAATTCTTAAATCAATTTGAGAATAATCCGCAGATATAAAAATATTATTACCTTCGGGGGCAAACGCTTTTCTAAATTCTTTTCCGTAATCAGATCTTATCGGAATATTCTGTAAGTTTGGCTCTGTTGAAGACAGTCTGCCTGTAGCTGTTATCGCCTGATTAAAAATAGTGTGAATCCTGTCTCCGTAATAAGAGCAGTAATTTGCTATTGGGTCTATATACGTATTTTTTAATTTTTGCAATTCCCTGTATTTTAATACTTCGGCAGGCAGTTCGTAGAAAGACAGCTCAGTCAATACCGATTCGTCTGTTGAATATCCCGTTTTAGTTTTCTTGACTACAGGAAGATTAAGCTTCTCGAATAATATTGAAGAAAGCTGTTTTGGTGAATTAATATTAAATTCTTTGCCTGCAATTTTATATATATTATTTTCAATTTTTTTAAGTTCGCAACCAATTTTTTTATTAAAATTATACAAGAATGGTGAATCAACTTTTATACCTGCAAGTTCCATTTCTGAAAGAACTTCAATTAAAGGCATTTCTATGTCGAAAAAAAGATATGAGAGATTCTTTTCTTTTATGTGTGAATCAAATACTTTATATAAGGCAAAGACCGCAATCGTAATTGAGTTTGCGTAGTCCGCAACGGCTTCTACTGAAGAATCTGCAAAAGCAATCTTTTTTGCGCCTTTTCCAAGAAAACCATCATAACCAGCGTCAAAATTTAAATACTCTTTTGCCATATCGGTTATGTTATGAGATTTTGCGGAGTTTATGCAATACGACGCAAGCATTATGTCAAAATACATACTACCTAACGCAACTTGCAACATTTTATATATATTTCTTTCCTGCTTTAAATCGTAACCTATTTTTTTAATTTTACCCGATGCAAATATCGTAGAAAATATACTTTTAAATTCATTAAATGTTATTTGTACAGCAGTTAGATCATTATGCCCAATAGGGAAATAAAAAGATTTATTTTCTACGCATAACGAAACGCCAACGATCTGCGCTTTTAGGGAATCTTCCAAAGAGCCTATTGTTTTTAATACAAACTTTTCCGATGTTTCTATTATCTTTGCGACTGCAACAGCTCCATCCCGAGTATTTACTATCTCTGAACTGAATTGAAATTTTTCGCTTGCAAGCTCCAAATTTTCTGATACGTTTGTTGCAATAGTAGAATGCGCTATCTTTGATTCTTCATCGCGCTGCACTACATTTGGAATTGGTATCGACGACGGAACATCAACAACATGGATTCCGTCTTTGGCAGTAGTGACAAAATCCAGCGGACTAACAACGATCAGCTGAGATTCTTGTTTATTATCAGAATACTTTGCCACCAAACTTTTAAATTCATACTTTTCAAAAAAAGAAACCGCTTTACTTATATCTAAATTTTTATTCTCAAACTCTTCCGCGTTGTAATTTAAAGGAACTTGGTTTTCTAAAGCTATAAGTTTTCTGCTGATTATGGCATCTTCTTTACCTTGCTGCAACAATTTCCCAATATTTCCTTTTAGAGAACTTGCGTTTCGTAGAATATTTTCAAGCGTGCCAAAGTCTTTTATAAGTTTTACAGCAGTTTTTTCGCCAATACCTTTGATTCCCGGCACATTATCGACTGCATCGCCCATCAAAGCAAAAACGTCAGAAAGTTGTAAAGGACCAACACCGTATTTTTCTTCAACCTTCTTTGCATCATACATAATATCTTTGGAATCGTTCCAGATTAAAACATCTTTTTCTTGCGCTAACTGCAACATATCTTTATCGCCAGTTACGATAACAGTTTGCAAACTATTCTTTTTATTTATCTCCGTAATAGTAGCGATTAAATCATCAGCTTCATAACCTTTTATTTCTATTTCCGCAATATTTAAAGCTTTTACGGCTTCTCTTGCAATTGGCATTTGGCTTATAAGAGCCTCGTCAAGAGGTTTTCTGTTTGCTTTATATTCTTTAAATAGTTCGTGTCTAAAGTTTTTCGAAGGGTAATCAAAACAAACTGCAATGTAATCCGGTTTAAAGTTATTTTTTATTTTCAATAACAGCTTTACAAAACCGTAAACCGCATTAATTTGCTGGTTATTCGTAGTGGAAAGCGGAGGCAAAGCGTGGTACGCTCTATGAATGTAAGCATTACCATCTATAATAAAAAATTTTTTCATATACTGTTACACATTCTTAGAATAACCACCTATTTCGTCCCTTAATTCAATATCGACACGTTCAAAGCAGTCCAACAAATCTTTGTATGCGTCTTTGCCGCATAAAAAAATCCCAGAATTCATCGGCGACTTTTAGCTCGTTTGGAAGATCTAACATCCCTGCCATTGTCCAGCGATCATACAGTTTGGGATCATAAGGACTGTATGGAATTATTGTCAAGGTATTTACTTTTGTTGAGGATTCTCTTGATTTATTGATAGCGCAGTAGTATTTTTCAAGCTCGGATTTAAGAATTTGAGTCGAACCATTATGTCCTATCTTGCGTATACACCCATATTGAATAAGATAAGAAATATTTGAGGTCGTTACTTCCTTTCCCAAATAATTCGTAGCCCATAAACTCGCTTCTTTAATTGTTAAGTAGCAACTATTTAATTGCATTCTATCCTTTAATAACATGTTATAGCCAATTAGTTTGTTGTAACGTTTTGATTTTCTATGTAGCCCTGGGCGCTTATGGCAGCTTGGGCGCCGTCTGAGACAGCTGTTACAACCTGTCTTAATTGTTTTTTTCTTATATCGCCGCAGGCAAAAATACCAGCAACGGAAGTGTTCATATTTTCATCTGTTATAACATAGCCATTTTTATCAAGTATAAGATTTGAAAGGAATAATGTATTTGGAACCAGCCCTATAAAAACAAAAACTCCGTCAACTTTTAAATCTGTATCTTCATTTGTTTTTACATTCGTTATAGTTACTTTTTCTATAAAGTCTTTGCCTAAAATTTCTTTTGGAACAGAATCGTATATTATGGAAATGTTCGCGCGAGAAGCTATTTTCTCCTGCAGAATTTTTGCAGCTCTTAGTTCGTTTCTTCTGTGAATTACGGTTACGTTTTTTGCAAACTTTGAGAGGTACAAAACTCCTTGTATTGCAGAATCGCCGCCGCCAACAACTAACACATCTTTGCTTCTATAAAAAGGAGCATCGCAAGTGGCGCAAAAAGACACGCCCTTACCAATAAAATCTAGCTCCCCTGGTATATTCATTTTTTTGACGCTTGTTCCAGCGGCAACAATAATGGTTTGGGTTTCATACGTTGCATTTACGGTAATTACTTTTTTAACTTCTCCATTTTCAACATTTGTAACTTCATCATACATTATCTCCGCACCAAAATCTCTAGCTTGAGTTTCAAGTTTAACGGCAAAATCAAAACCGTTAATTCCGCCGTTAAAACCCGGATAGTTCTCAAGCAAATCGGTTACTATAATTTGCCCACCGCAACCGTTCTTTTCTATAAGAAGTGTTTTTAATCTTGCTCTCGAAGCATAAATAGCGGCAGACAATCCCGCAGGTCCGCCACCAATAATAACGATATCGTATACCATAATAACAAACCCTTCCTATTCTAAAACAACTTTAAAGAATGCTGTCTACAATTTTCTTTATATCATTTTTAGGTTTAAAACCAATTATTTTTTGAACTGCTACACCGTTTTTAAACAAAATTAAACATGGAATTGAAGTAATTTGAAATTTAGATGAAAGAGACATATTTTCATCGGTATTAACTTTACCAACTTTCACTTTTTCTTCGTATTCAACGGCAAGCTCATCAATAATTGGAGAAAGCATTTTACAAGGACCGCACCATGGCGCCCAAAAATCAACTAACACTAGTTTATCCGATAGCAAAATTTCTTTTTCAAAATTATCTTCATTAACTTCATTCACCACAGTAGGAACCTCCTTGTTCATTATTAATTAAAACTCATCGCCTACACCTAACTGCCCTCCTTGAATAAATGCCCAAGCAGACATAACCGGCTTATTTTCAGGTTGAACTTTAGTTACTAAAATTTTCCCTACAGCGCACGAAACCGTAAAACCTTTATTTTTCTCTATAGAGAACACTGTCCCGCACTCATTGTTTATAAAATCTTCTTCAAATATTTCTGCATCTACAAATTTAATTCTCTTGCCTTTGAGTTTACCTTTAGAAACTATTGAATACAATCCAGGCCAAATAAACAAACCTCTAAATTGATTGCGAATTTCATATACGTTTTTATTCCAATCGATCAAGCCGTCTTCTTTTTTAAAAGTCGGTGCAAAGCTGGGTTTGCCGGCTTGAGAAACTGCATTTATATTGCCTGTTTGAAATAAACCAAGAGTTTTGTTCATAACTTTTACGCCTAAAGGTATAAGCTTGTTAAACAAAGTTTCGGCATTATCAGTTATATTTATGCTAAGTTTTTCTTGAACTATTATATCTCCCGTATCAAGACCTTCTTCTATGTGAAAAGATGTTACTCCCGTCTCTATCTCACCTTTACACAAAGCATACTGAACCGGAGCCGCTCCTCTATATTTTGGAAGAAGCGAAAAATGTACATTAAAAGCCTTGTAGCGCGGTATATCAAAAACGGTCTTAGGTATAAGCTTTCCATAAGCTACAGCAATACCAACATCTGGTCCGAAATTTCTTATCGTTTCAATAACATCAGCAGTAAATTTTTCAAATTGTATAAAACTAATATTGTTTTCTGACGCATAAACTTTTACCGCAGGAGATGTTAGCCTCTGTTTTCTTGAAGCAGGTTTATCCGGCATTGTAACTACAAAAATTTCATGATTATTTTTATACAGTTCCTCCAGATAAATTTTGGATATTGAAGCCGTACCAAAAAATAAGATTCTCACCAATCACCCATTTTTTTCTTTCTTTTTATTTCTTTTTCTATAACTTTCCTCTTCCACTCAGGAAGAAAATCTATAAAAATTTTCGCATTTAAATGATCTATTTCATGTTGAACAGCTTTAGCAAGAAAACCTTGTGCTTTAATTTCTTTCTTTTTATCTTTTAAATCAGTATATTCAGCGATAATTTTATCAAAACGTTTTACATTTCCATAAAACCCGGGTAAAGACAAACAACCTTCTTCGGCAAATACTTTATCTTCTCCTGAAATAATTTTAGGATTTATCATAACAAGTGGAGATTTTTGATCCTGAGATACATCAATAACGCAAAGTTCCAACGAAACACCTACCTGCGGAGCTGCAAGACCAACACCATGAGCCGCATACATAGTTTCTAGCATGTCAGCAGCGAGTTTTTTGATATCTTCAGTAATTTCAAAAACAGCAGACGCTTTTTTTCGTAAAACACGTTCGCCATATTTTTTGATCTTTAGTTCTGCCATAGCGCCCCTATTGTATCATTTTATGCCAAAAAAGTTTCAATGGCGCAGAATCTCACCACAGCAATCTCATAAAACATGGTTTTACGTGAATTCTCTTGTGTGGAACTTGCTTGCTGCAGCACTCATGTGGGAAGCATGTCTTAATTTTCTTTTTTTGTCGCTTTCTACCAGCTTATTCCTATTTTCCAATAAATTGC
>BNVV01000007.1 GCA_025998355.1 Endomicrobiia bacterium | reverse complement strand
ATTGAGAAAGAACAATTATGTCCAATAGAAAAAAATGTGCATAAGTCGGTTTTTATAGCAGGTAATGCGAAATTAGGTAAGGGTGCCTATATTGGGCATAATGTTGTAATTGAATCAGGAGTTGAAATCGGGGGGATTTAAAGAAACAATTGTTTTTATGTGACTTTTGCTTGTAAGTTCCGCTACAGCTTTCATCATTGGAACAGGACCTATAGCGTATACTATGTTTATTTTTTCATCATCAATAACTTCCTTTAAAACATCTGTAACAAAACCTTTTTTACCGCGCGTACCGTCATTTGTAGCAAATAATAAAGCATCGCTTTTCTGTTTCAGCTCATCTTCAAGAATTATTAAATCTTTACATCTTGCCCCGATTATCGTAATAACTTTATTGCCCACATTCTTAAGCTCTTTTATAACAGGTAAAACTTCCGCAGCCCCTACCCCGCCTGCCACGGCGACAACAGTTCCATATTTTTTTATTTCTGTAGGGCAACCCAAAGGACCTGTAAAATCTCTTATAAAATCGCCCTCGCAAAGAGATGCAAGCTGGATTGTACTTTTGCCGACCTCTTGGAAAATTATTCTCACTAAACCCTCGTCGGGTTTTGTTCCTGCCACCGTTAAAGGAACTCTTTCGCCTTTATCGTCAATTCTAAATATAATGAACTGTCCGGCTTTTGCATTTTTTGCTACTTCGGGAGCATAAATCTCATAACTTTGCACCTTTGGAGCAATTTCTTTTTTGTTTACAATTTTATACATTTCCATCCCTCAATTTAAAACTTATAAGACATAGAAACAAACACATCGCAGCTTAATCCATTCTCATCAAACATTCCGTTCTTGTCAAGCATTCCGCTTGTAGCACGTCTTTGCCCCTGTAAACTCTTACAAGAATATATTTCGAGACCTGCTCCTATCGAAAGATATTTCGAAATAGGTATTGAACACGACGCTTCTAAATCTAATCCTTGTCCAAAAGTAACTACTCCTCTGTATGATATAGGCAATGCATGATTAATTGTGGCAGTTTGTTCTAAACCCAAACTATATTCTGTCGCTGGCTCTACTTTAAACACACGCTCAAATCCAAATATTAATCTTAAATCTTCATTTATCTCATATCCACTAACAACCTTGTACGACATACCTTTCGTAGTTATATACGGAAAAACATCTGGAATTCTAAAACCGTACAACTTAAGAGGCTTTTTTGTAAAAAACGAATAAAGAGGCGAATATGTTGTCCCACTAAGAAAAAGAGACCTTACTCCCGCATCCTCAATAACCCCCTTTTTAAAATCTAACCTTCTTTTTTCTTTAAAAGCTTTTCTTATATCAAAAGGATCGTCACCAAGTTCCTTAGCTGTTCTATCATATTTAATAGGCGAAAATCTATTTTCTAAATACAAGATATATGGCAAAAGCCGAGTTTCTTTGTTTCTAGTATAAATATCATCACTAATCCTTTCAGCAAGATATATCTCATTATTCATTCCTCCTGCGGATACAATAATTTCGCAATTACAGTAAGAATCATTATCTAGCTTATGGATTCTATATGACCTATACCGCACACAAGCTCTATCATTATTGAACATATTTCTAACAAAGAACTTAAAAAAATTCTCATCTTTTTTAAAGGGAGATTTGTCATTGCAATCAAGACTAAACATATAATCCATTCCGAAAGATTCGCTTCTCAAGCCATGCCCAACCTCATGAAAAGGTGTAGACGCTTTGGACGTAATATAGTACGACGAAAAACCAACAGAACATACAGCGAGAAAAGCACCTATATCTCCCTCAAACGCTTTCTTAAGCAGGAGAGTACTAGCAGTTTCTGAAGCTCTATCAAAGGCATTTGTAAGATCTAAATAAAAACCTGCCAATTGTTTGTCTGTATATTGCCCTTCTAAATATGCAGTGCTAAATGTAAAACTATCCTTTTTTAAGGAATCTCTCAAGCAAACTGCCCTTTCGCTATCTGCATTACCATCTGCAAATACCAACGATGCCAAAAAGATGGACAAAGCTGCTTGCAGTATCAATTTTTTCATTTAATTTACCGTTTACTTTTCATAGTCTAGAGCTTCTTACTGTAACAAAATTCTTTTTGCCTGCTTTAACATCAACCTCTGCGCTACAAGAATCTAAAACTTCTCCATGTTTTCCCAAAAAATTAATTTTAAGAGTATGTGTCCCTGCAGGCAAATAAAACCTTGCCATCAAAATTTTATCAGGCAAAGTGTTCCATGCGCGTTTATCTGATGTTTCTGAGAGGGAATTAAACACATTGAACGATATCTGCGAAAGCATTCCCAAGTCTTTTCCCGCTTCATCCGAAATTTTATTTGAAATAACTTTGCCTGTAATGTATTTAACTGCTGCTCTAGCCAAAGTTTTTACATATATTTTTCCTATATTGTCCTTTAAACACGCCTTGGCAATTTTTCCTATATCTTGAACTACAGCACCTTTCACTTCTTGCTGATAAGATTGAACTTTAAAAGCAACTACCCTATTTTCAAAGTCTTTGTATTCTGGAAAAGCAACTTTTACATAATCTTTCGCAAAAACAGAAAGACCCATAGACTTTGCCTTATTAAAATCTTCCTGCTCTTGACTATCCACCGCTTGAGCAACTTCCACATAAGGCAACATATCCAACAAAGCAAATTCAGAAACGTTATCTGTTTTTTCGGGCACAAAACCGTTATAATCAACAACAATACATTCTCCGTAATCGGAAGGAATTACTCGTTTACAAGCTTTAGGATATTCCTTTTTTATCTCAGCAGCTCTGCTTTCCATACCTAAAATTAAAGCTGAAGTATACGCATCGTCAATCAATTCTTTTGGCGTAGATACTTCGGAAAGCCCATTTTTATAAGCTTTTAACGCTTTAAAGTAAGAAATATGAGCATCATTAATATATCCCGCATTCTCATACACTAAACCCATAAAGTACCTTATAAATCCATCGTCTTTATAAAAATTTTTATAGTTTTTTTCTGTTTCTAACGTTTTAAAAAGAGTATCTATCTGCCGAGCCTCGACAACAGCCTCATTGCTATGTCCCGACAGAATACAATCCAAAGCTTCAAAAATAGATATATGAACTCTTTCAAAATCTTGACCGTAATACGGCATTGCACTGTCATTAAAAATCATGGACGCGGCGCCGGCTGTTATGCTTTTTTGATAATATTCTTCAAATTTTCTTTTTGCCAGCTCAAACTTTTTTGAGCTTGTGTTATAATCTTTTGCAAAATGAGTTGCAACACCGGAGTCCAAATAATACATAAGAATATTACCAGAGCCGTATTTGCTTTTTGATTTATCAACAAATTTAGCTGCCTCTTCATAATCCCCGGAATCAATTTTAGTTCTTAAACTCTTATAATACCCAGTCAGGCTTGAAGCGCACCCGCCAAAAATTGCAGATATTACAAACAATACGGGTATAACAAGTATATATTTTTTTTGTATTAATGTAATTCTTCGCATTTTATGCTTTATATGATTTTTTAGAAATAACTTTCTTTATTTTCTTCTGTCCCATCCAAACAGTTTCATTTGTTTCTAAATTTATAAGCTCAAGTTCAACTTGATAATACTTAAGCTGAGCTTTTTTATTAGCGTCAACAATTGAATTAATTTGACCTTTTAACATAAAATCCGCTGCTGTCTCGGGACCACGGCTTTTTTTTGCGTAATCAACTTTTGAATTATGCTCTGCATAATCTTTTCTTTCTGCTCTTACTTCAACACGCTGGTCTTTCGAACTCACAAACGTTACCTTGCCGGAAGTTAAAAAATTTCTTTCAAGATCCTTTACAAAAGTTTCGGTGCTTATATGCTCTTCTGTTTTGTTTACAACTGATCCAATAATAACTCTAGGTTTTCTCCCCTTTTCTTTTTTATAATCTACTACCCACTGATTTGCAAAGGAATCGTTAATCATCTCTTGAGCCACTTGTTGCGAATCGACATCATTCCAATACCCGCTTAAATCAATTTCTTCGCTTGCATTAACTCTTGAAACCTGAGGACCAGAGCACGCCGCAAAACATGTTAAAACCAAACCCATACTAAAATAAACTACGCTTCCTCTTAATTTCACTTTCTTCCCCCATGATAAACCAAAATGGTATTATTTTCTTAAATTTTCTTTTGTCTACCTGTAAAATAAACTCCCAGACACACCGCAAAATACGTCAAAACCAAACTTATACTAAAATAAACTGTATCTCTTTTAAATTCATTTCCCCCTGTGATAAACCAAAAATGGTATTGGTATTATTTTTTTAAATTTTCTTTTGCCTACCTGTAAAACAGACGCCTGTAAAACATCAATTGGAAAAACATCATCTCCCTCTGGATGTATGAAAGAAAAATCTTCTTCCATTGGAGGTCTTAAAGGAACATCTTCTTCTGTAGATAAAACCTGACCTCTTTCCATTGTAAGTATGAAAGGAAAATCTTCTTCCACTTTTTTAGAATTTATCTTTACACCACCCTGCGCTATAAGACGCCTCGCTTCATTGCCACTTGATGCCATGCCACTTCTGACAATAACTTCAGATACTTTTATCTGAGCATCCATCGCCACCGCATATTCTTCGATATCGTTAGGAATACCTTTGCTTGCAAAAATTTTATTAAACTCTTCTTTTACTTTTAGAGATTCTTCTTTTCCGTGATATCTCTCAACTATTTCGCAAGCAAGCGCAACTTTAGCTTCTTTAGGATGCATATTTCTAACAACATTTAAATCTGCTTGGGTGAGAAGTTCATAATATCTGTACATTGAAGTATCAGAAATTGACATTACTTTACCAAATATATCTTTAGGAGAATCGTTTAAAGCTATATAGTTGTTATACGATTTTGACATTTTCTTAACACCGTCTATTCCTTCTAAAAGCGGCATCGTTATTACAACCTGCGGCTCTCTGATTCCATAATCTCTCTGTATCTGTCTACCCAAGAGAAGATTGAATTTTTGATCGTTACCGCCAAGCTCTACGTCCGCGTTTAAAGCTACAGAATCATATGCCTGCAGCAAAGGATAAAGAAACTCTACTATGCTTATAGGCCGGTCTTGTTTATATCTTTTTTCAAAATCATCCCTTACAAGCATTTGAGCTACAGTACTCTTTGCAGCAAGATTCAAAAGTCCATTTATACCAAGATCTCCAAGCCACTTGCTGTTATAGGCAATCTCTGTTTTTTCTCTGTCAAGAATTTTAAACACTTGACTGGTATATGTTTTTATATTTGTCTTTATCTGAACATCTGTCATAATGGATCGCGTTTCAGACCTTCCGGAAGGATCTCCTATCTTTGCAGTAAAATCTCCAATCAAAAATACTATTTGATGCCCTAAATCTTGAAAAGTCTTTAATTTGTTAATAATAACAGTATGGCCTAGATGTAAGTCCGGCGCCGTAGGGTCAACTCCAAGCTTTATTCTTAACTTTTTGCCTAAAATAAGTTTTCTTTCAAGTTCTTCAACAGAAATAATTTCATTGGCGCCACGTTTAATTTTCTCTATGACTCCTTTCATATTACTCCTCATAAATATACACAGATAAAACCACAGACGACACCAACCTCACACTGCATTATATATCATGTAAAATGACGTCGAAAATACTACTAAATACTTATACTCTAACCCTGATTAATGCAAGGAGGATTAGAATGAAAAAGGAATTTAAAATTGCAAAAATCTCATAACATATTGGACTTTTGTCAAACAAAGACAAACGGATCAAAATAACGACGAGTTTCCAGCAGACGATATCTCCATATACAAAATCATCTTTTTGCAGTTTGCCGTATCTCTAGCTATAAACCCTAACTTTAAACGACAAAAACAGTTCAGTATATTTTTTTAGATTTTACAATCACTCACCGCCCTGCATTATGCTTGAGAGAAACAGTCGTTTCGTTTCCAAAACATCCATGCCAACGCAAGCACTGGTTCTTCAATTGTTTATGGAGCTAGAAGTTCTCTTCATTTACCCGTGATAATTCCTGACTTTTGCATTCGACATATTTTTACTGTTTTTATATTAGACCTCTTGCATAACTTGAGTATTAAATTTTAGAATTACAAATACCTGCAACTGTCTTGCGACAATACGTTCGTGTATTGCCTGAAGTACTCAAACATCATCTTTACTATCTTTGCTATACTCAATTTTCTCTTTGCTCACCCACTCCCCCTATCTTTTCTTACTCCTTGCTATCCTTACTGTTTTGTCAAATGTCCCTTTCTTTACTCCCATTAATACTAAACCCATTCCATCCGATCCGCTTGCTTTCTTTTTCTGTTTCATAGTACTTCTATTGTACTTTTATACATTAGTTATGCAAGAGGTCTATTGGCAAATAAGGACTTTTACGGTTTTATCCATAAAGCAAGATACCAATACCAATCGGGATACTTATTCTACAATATTATTGGTTAAACTGACAATGTTCTTAAAACTTTACCAACAAATATCACTAGACCTCTTGCAAAACTTGAGTATTAAATTCAAGAATACAAATACCTGCAACCCAAGTTAAATCGCAGTCCAAAGCGTTTTCTACGGTCTATAGCTATTCTGTACTATTTTAAACCTTTTAACAAATACTTTAATATTTTCCACTATAATCCTTTTTGATGAAATCTCCCTATTTAACTCCTTATCTTCTTTTGTCAGTGGGTGTTTCTTTGATCTCTTTTTTAAGAACTAGTGTGTTTGTATGCATTTTGTCAAGGCCTCATAAATCCTGTATCTGCCATGTATCTTATTGTCTTTCTTCCATAAATACATGCCTACTAAAATAAACTAAAATCGTTCCTTGCCCTATTATCGCTGTGCATACTATTTGCTCGCCTTTAATTTAACTACTGCCAACGGTTATTGTATGTCTCTTTTTCTTCTTGCTTTGCCACTTTCGCTGTTTTTGAAGTCTTTGTATCACTATTCTGTAGCATCTATCACTGCTACTTCTACTTCTGCACCTTCCTTTAATAATACCTATTCCCATCTAGTGCATATTCCCCACTATTATTAATACTTCTTCTTACATACCCTATGTCTATATCCACAACTTTTGCTGACATTGTAACTGTCTCAGGTCTAATAATACGTTCGGGTATTGCCCTAAAGTACTCAAACATCATCTTTACTATCTTTGCTATACTCAATTTTCTCTTTGCTCACCCACTCCCCCCTTTTTCTTTTCTTGCTCCTTGCTATTCTTACTGTTTTGTCAAATGTCCCTTTCTTTACTCCCATTAATACTAAACCCATTCCATCTGACCTGCCTGCTTTCTTTTTCTGTTTCATAGTACTTCTATTGTACTTTTATATGTTAGTTATGCAAAAGGCCTATTATAGCTATAAATTTTTTATTAAGCAACTATTCAACTCAACGTAGAATAGACTGCCTGCATAAACCACATCTCAAAAGCGCTCTTAAAAATAATTACTTTTTCTCCTTCTTGGAAGCTTGCTTGCGCGTGTGATAAATAAAGAGCGCGAATCTTGCAGCAAGTACGTGATTGTTATCCATCCTTCCTTGTAAGAAATCTTGTTCTGTTGTCCTTTTTTATGCCTATCATTTGATAACCTAAAGAAACCCCATATATAATAACAGTTCTGACAGCAGAATTCATTCCCGGAACCATCTCTGCCTGAAGTTATAACTTCAACTCTTTTTGCCTTAGAATGCCTTTCTAATACACAATAGACTTCTTGTATAAATCACATTCCCAAACCAATATAGGAACCACTTAAGTTTATATTTTCTTTCAAGGTCTTTTTTGACATTTTCCAAAAATGTTATCCACTCCGATACGTATGTGTATGCAAGGCTGTTACTGCTTTATATCAATTTATTTTGTTTTAACTGCAAGCGCAAATTTTGTCGCTCCGGATTTTTTGGCTTGATCCATAAATCGCATTACGTAATCGTACCGTACTGCCTCGTCTCCCTTTATTACTACTGCCTGCGCGGGATTTGCTATAATTAATTTACGGATTGCGTTCTCTACATTACCACTGTCCACATGTTTCCCCTCCATGTATACATCACCTTCCTTCGATATCGTTACTTCTATGTTCGAACTGTTCACACTGTCTGTCGTTCCTGTCTTTGGGATATTTACTTTTATTCCAGACTGCATAAGTGCTGGCGTTGTTATCATAAATATTATAAGGAGCACCAATATAACATCTGTAAACGGTGCTATGTTTATTTCCGATTTAACCGCACTTCTTCTTTTATTTGAATCCATTTCATTATTTCCTCTTTAAATTTTCTTCTACTGCCGATACACAATATTCCATATCAACTACAAATTTATCTACACTCTTTGAAAAAAAGTTGTATGCTACTGTCGCTGGTATTGCTACTAACAGCCCTGCTGCCGTGTTAATAAGTGCTTCAGACACTCCCCCGATAACTACCGTAAGCCCTCCTGAACCCATACGCGATATGTTGTTAAACGCTCCGATGATTCCAATCACAGTTCCTACTAATCCAATATACACCGTCGTACTTCCTAATGTTGCCAGTATTGTGTTTAGACCTTCCAACTTTACCGTCTGTATCATTATTTCTCTTTTCATCGCCGCTTCTATGCTTTCTTCTTTCTCTTTAAAAGCTATTAGTCCTGCTTTTGATACATTAGCCATTGGAGAATTAACTCTATCACAATAATACATCGCTTCATCTATTTTCCCTTTTTTTATTGCTCCTATCAACTCTTTTACAAATTCCGCTCTCCTTACTTTGGACTTCAACCAAAATTCAATCGCTTTTAAACAAATTACCGATATCGAAATTATCGACGTTCCAAGTATAATATACAAAACCCATCCGCCCATATTTAGTACGTCTATAATACTCTTTCCTTCAAACATTTCCTTTCCCCTTTTATTTTTAATTTTATTGTTTCATTTTTAATTATCTAAATTACCTGCAGGGTTTGTCCAAAAACTCTAGCAAGCTACTGCCAGTATGTCTTTGTTTTTAAGTAGCTGATATCATTTTTTTACTATGAGATGCCTAAGGCAATGTCAAACATAGCGAGTACAAAAATCTACAAGAACCATGGGTTTTAGAGAGACAACATATACACCCTTAAAAAAATAATTGACGGTTGTTTAACTACCAGGTTATTATGCATAATATCGGATTATTATTTCAAGTACCCAAACTTTAAATTGCCAATGTAACGCTTACAGCTTGCCACACAAATAAACATCAAATAAGAAGTTAATCGATATTGAAGTCGTTATGTGTTTAAACTATATTGCTGTATTAAGACGTAATTTTTCAAAAAAGGTTTCTTAATTTTCTTGCTCCTTGATAAATTTTATAAGTATATATTACAGACCTAACATAACGCCTAGTTTCTTTAAAAGGAATTTTAGATATTATCTTACTTGTATCCGGATTTTCTATGCACCAGTTATCAACATTTCCTATACCTGCATTGTATGCAGCTAAAGTCAAAATAAGGTTGTTATTATAATACTTTAGAAGTTTGTTGATATAGTAAACTCCAAACATTATGTTTATTTGTGTTTCTTGAAGTTTCACATAAGAATAATCGGGAATATTTAATTGCATTGCAATTTCTAATGCCGTTTTAGGCATTATCTGCATAAGGCCTACCGCTCCTCTATTCGAAACCGCATTATGATTTAAATTAGACTCTTTTTTCATAACAGCTTTTATAAGCAATGGATCAACGCCGAAGCGATTAGAGCATTCGTTTATGTAATTATCATACGGATTTCTATCAAATAATCCTATTCTTTGTTCAGTACATGATAACAATAATATTATTAAAACTAAAATGATTTGGTACTTTTTCTTGGGCCCAATAAAAAATATTTTAGACATGTGTAATAACCATCTTCATACAATACTACCAAATAATGAATTTATCTTTGCTTCTTTAATAGCAACATTTAGCTGTTTGCCTAAATCTTTTTCCGTGCCGTTTTTGACAAACACTTTACGTCCACCTCTTGTTCTTGCCTCTATAATGCCGTTTTCAATTTTTTCGATTAAAACTTGTTGCGTGCTTCCAACCATTTTGGAAACTATTTCTATAGAAATTTTATTTGATTCGTCAAGTATAACGGCGTGCCGTCTCTTTTTTTCTTCTAAAGGGACGTCGTCAATCATTACTGCAGCCGTTGTATTTGGTCTGGGAGAATATCTAAAGACATATAAACCGCCAAACCTTATTTCTTGCACCGCCTTTAATGTATCTTGAAAATCGTTTTCAGTTTCACCCGGAAAACCTACTATAATATCAGTTGTCACGTTTACATTAGGTACAGCAAATCTTAATTTTTTAATTAGTTCTAAATAATGCTCAAAAGTATATTTTCTGTTCATCGCTTTAAGAATTTTATTGGATGCAGACTGCATAGGAAGATGAATATGAGAGCATGCCTTCGGCTCTGTAGCCATAATATTTATCAAATCATCATTCAAGTCTTTAGGATGATTTGTCATAAATCTTATTCTTTTAAGGTTTTTTATCGCGGCAATTTTTTTAATCAACAATGTAAAATCTACGTTCTCGTATCTGTATGAATTTACATTCTGCCCCAAAAGCATTATTTCTCTTGCGCCATTTTGTGCAAGCAAAGAACATTCACTTAATATTTCGGCAGCGCTAAAACTAGTTTCTTTCCCTCTCACAAAAGGTACTACGCAATAAGAACAATAATTATTGCAACCCCTCATTATAGTAACATATCTGGCAATTCCAGATTGTTCATTTGATTTTTTTTGTTTTGAAGAGCTATTTATATCGAACAGGTTTATAATTTTTAAAATGGCGCTATCAATGTCTTGTGCCCCTATAACTAAATCAACGCTTTTAAAACGTTTTTTTATCTTAGCATCAAGCCTTTCTGCCATACAACCGACAACAACTATCTTAACATTGGGGTTACGTTGTTTAAACTCCTCTGCTCTACCAAGGTAAGAAAAAGCTTTTTGTTCAGCCTGCGCTCTTACAGAACACGTATTTAGTATAACAATATCAGCGTTTGCCATACTGTTTACCTTAGACATTCCATAAGCCGAAAGAACAAGGCAAAGCTTGTCAGACTCGCACACATTCATCTGACAACCAATTGTGTCAATTAAGTAATTCAAAATATGTCCATATATTTATCTTTGATTAAAACTTCTTTATGTTTGCTTTTCATCATTTCCCCTTTTTTATTTTTGAGATTTTTAAGTTTTTAGTGAAACAACAGCTACTTAAAGTTTTGCTCTTCATTGAAAAATATCCTTTTGGCACGACAAACGCATTAAAGCTTTTTTTGATTTTTAACTATCGAGGGTAGAGCTAAATAACGATTCATAGAACAGGAACGGCATTGCTCTACTTGCCATCTGCATATACAATTCTTCATTAGGAGAAACTTCTCTTGCAAGTTGTCTTAATTGTTAAACTATATCCCACAGAGCTTGCTGTGCGCAAACCGCTTAAAGTAGTACAATTAGGCTATGGAAACGCTTGAAAGACAGACAGCATAGTGCATATAAGATACACTATCATTTTGTAACGCCCATAAGTATAAGAAAAGCTATATTTGGCAATTTAAAGCGTGTAATAGCCTAAATAACAAAAGAAATTTAGTAACGCTTGCGAAATAGAGTTTGAGTAAGTTGGAATAGATGACAATCACTCACTTGCCCATTAGGTTGCAGCCCGAAGTTCTCCCTAATGCCAAGCAATACAAGTTATCAAAAGTATAACAGCGCTAGAGTATTTTGCCGTCATGACTTAAAGAAAGAACTTTTGGGGTGGCGGCCTTGGAGCGATGACTTTATTGCAACGCTAGCAATGAGGCAACAGAGAAGGGATTCTAAGGTTATGTTACTAAACACCACAGCAACAGTTACAGCTCTTCAATTTCCACCGCTGATACCGCGCAAAGTTTGCTTTGCGGAGATTCATTATTTTATTTTCATCATTTATTCTAGCATTTCCCTTTCGGTAAAAATGATGAGGGACTAACTTCATCTCAAAACCTTACGGTTGGGGGGAAAATTACTTTGAATTCCACTTTATAGTATTGATATGACATATTGCTATTGCAAGAGCATCCGCGATATCGTCAGGTTTTGGAATCTTTTCAAGTTTAAGAAAAGTTTTGACCATATGCTGCATTTGATATTTATCTGCCGAGCCATAGCCTGTAAGAGCCATTTTAACAGTTCTTGGATTATACTCAAACAACGGAAGTTTATTCATAGATATGGTTAAAAGCATTGCACCCCTTGCTTGTCCTATAGATGCAATGCTTTTGGCTGCTTTTAAGAAAAACAACTCTTCTATTGCGATGGCTTCAGGCTCATATTTATTGATAATAGATTGAAGTCCTGCGTTGATAGTTTGCAATCTTTCTATAAGAGTATACGGCGGCACTGTCTTAATGCATCCGCACTGTATACAACTAATTTTATCTCTGGAAATCGCCTCAATAACGCCCCAACCGGTAAGTGAAATTCCCGGATCAATTCCAAGTATTCTCATTTATTTTAGACAATAGACCTCTTTCCAAAATCACAGCGCAAAAATCTTGTCTTTTTATTGTTAAACTATTGCCCCGCGGCTTGCTGCGGGGAACCGCTTGTAGTACAATTAGGCTACGGAAACGCTTGAAAGACGGACAGCATAGCGCATATAAGATACACTATCATTTTGTAACACCCATAAGTATAGAAAAGCTATATTTGGAAATCTTGAGAGTTGTAATAGCCTAATTCAAATAACAAAAGAAACTTGGTAACGCTTGCGAACATAGAGTTTGAGCAAGAAAAATTACAGCTCTTCAATTTCCTCCGCTGATACCGCGCGTCTTGCTGTGCGGAGGTTTATTCTATCTGTGGTACACAAAAACCCATATCGCAAATATTGCGATACTTGCGATGTTTGCAAGTCGTGGCAACCTAGAGACTTCAGTATTAACAACAACGACAATGGATTGCCCCGTCATTTAAATTTACTCCCGAATGTCCTTTTACTCTAAGTATTCACGCAACGATCTACTTCTGCTGGGATGTTTCAGTTTTCTTATAGCTTTTGCTTCAATTTGTCTAACTCTTTCTCTTGTTATGCCAAATTTTTTACCGACTTCTTCAAGCGTGCTTGGGTACCCAATACCTATTCCGTATCTTAAACTTATAATCTCAGCTTCACGAGGAGTTAAAGTGTTTAATACTTTCCCAAACTCAAGCTGGAGTCTGTACTGCTGCGCTTTGGCTATAGGATTTGGGCTGTTTTGATCTTCTATAAAATCTTCAAGCTTTGAATCTTCTTCTTCACCTACAGGAGTCGCAAGAGAAACAGGCTCCTGCATCATTCTTAATATTCTTCTTATTCTGTCAGTTGAAAATCCTAATTCCTTTGCATATTCTTCTACTGTAGGCTCCCTGCCTACATCCTGTTGATGTTTCTTTTTAACTTTTGAAAGTTTCGATATGAGTTCTCTCATATGAACAGGAATTCTTATCGTTCTTGCCTGATCTGCAATAGCCCGACTAATAGATTGTCTTATCCACCACGTAGCATAAGTCGAAAATTTGAAACCTCTTTTCCACTCGAATTTTTCTACTGCTTTCGAAAGACCGAGGTTTCCTTCTTGTATTAAATCCGCCAATTCTAAATTACTTACACCAACATGTTTTTTGGCAATTGAAACAACGAGTCTGAAGTTCGCTTCGATAAGCTTCATTTTATCTCTATGCACAACTTCCTCAAGATCTCTGATTTTTCTGTCAGTTTTAATCATATTTTCTGTACTTATAACAAAACTTTCTTGTAAGTTAGTCTGTCTTGTCAAAAGAAATTTTATTCTTTCAATATCTTCAGCAGCATCTTTTACAGAAGCCCTTGTATATTTTTTAAAATCAGCTGCGCTAATTTTTCCCGCTTCATAGTCACTAAATAACGTTTGTACTTTAGACGGAGGATTTTTATATTTACGTTCAAATCTTCTCAAATCATCTTTCATTTCATTTAATTTTTGCGCCATTGTTTTAATTTTATTAATAAGTCTTTTGATTTTATCTTGATTAAGATTAAGACCTACAATTAAATTTACAATTTCGCAGCGAAGCTCTTTAACTTTTAGTTCACAACGCTCTTTGTCTTTTTGCGACAACGACTTAACTTTTAATTTCTCTTCATAAGAGTTTATGCTTTTTTCAATATAGCTTATTTTCTTTACGGCTGTTCTTATTTTTACGCCCATACCTCTTAATTGAGCTTGTGATTTTCTTCCTCTAGGCATTAATTCTTTAGTTGTCATTTCTTCTTGACTTATAAGTGTTTCCCAGTTTCTTATTTCTTTTATAATAAGGGGGGATTCTAGAACTATAAATTTTAATTTTTTTTCGTTTTCTCTTATGTTTTTTGCAAGCTCTACTTCAACTGATCTCTCAAGCAAAGGAACCTTCGCCATCTCGCTCAAATACGTTCTTATGGGATTTATATCTTCTTCTTCGCTTGAAGTTTTTACTGACTGTTCTACAGCTTTTCCGTTATTTTTTTTGATCCTACCTAAAAGAAATCCTTTACTATCTACAACTTTAATACCTAAATCTTCTAAAGTTACAAAAAAGCTGTCAATTTTTTCAGCAGCTATGAGTTTCTGCGGCAGGCCGTTATTAATATCTTCGTAGGTGAGATATCCCTGCTCTTTGCCAATGTCAACTAAACCGTGAAAAAAATCTTTTTTTGTCATTTCATTTCCCCGAGCCTTTTACAAGAGCTGTCAATTTTTTATACTCATCAAACACCTCTGTATTTTTTTCTTTTCTACCTTCGCTCATTAGAAGAATTTCTTTTTCAAGTTGTTGTCTTCTTTTTTTGAGTATATCAAATTCAATATCCCTTAAAATAATCTTAAAAGCTTCTTCGATATTATTATACTCTATTGCATTTAACGTAAGTTCAGAAAACCAATTTCCATCCTCTTGAGACAGCGCGTTTAATATTTCAGCATCGCTCAAACCTGATTCTAATAAATCAAAAACTTTTTCACATCTGGCATCTTTAAAATAATTATTGCTAACTTTTTTTATATAATCTCTATTGCTTAGGATGAGGCTTAGCAGATTTTCATCAAGAGACATTGAAACTTTTTTATTTTTTATAGTGTAAGGGGTTAAACTTCTTAGATTATTACTTTGATAACCTTGAAGTTTTAACTTCTTCCTCTTTTTAAACTCTTTCCAAACAGATTCTTCGTCTACATTTACATACTGAGAGATATTTTTTACCCATTCTCTTTGAATTATGACGTTAGAACTTCTGGATACAAAATCTAAAAGATTAGATATTGCCCTTGCCTTTGCTTCGGGAGAGTTCTTTTTACCTTCCAAAGATAACAAGCCATATACTCTTGCAATCATAAAATCTATCGCGTTTTGAGAACTGCTTTCAAGAAGTTTTAAGAATTTTTCTTTACCATATCGCCTTAGATATTCGTCAGCATCAACATTTTCGGGCAAGGCGGACACTTTGCTTTCCATGCCGTTTTCAATCAAAATTTCCAAAGCTCTTTGTGTTGCAGTTCTTCCTGCATTATCAGAATCAAAAAGTAACGTTACACTATCGGAATATCTTGAAATCAATTTTGCATGATTTTGAGTAAACGCCGTCCCAAGACTCGCAATGGCCCCCGTTATTCCAAACTGCTGCGGAATAACAACATCCATATAACCTTCAAGAACGATAACTTTTCTTTCTTTACGAAGCTCAGGCAACGTTTGAAACAAACCATAAAGATTTGAAGATTTAGAATAAACAATCGTTTCAGGAGTATTCAAATACTTTGGATCTTGGTTTGTAATGGTTCTTCCACCAAACGCCACAACTCTGCCTTGAACATCGAAAATCGGAAAAACTACTCTTCTTGACATATATTCAAAAAAATTTCCTCCTGCAACTTTTGTGATCAACCCGGCTTTTAAAAGATCTTCTACTGCATAACCTTTTTTTAAAGCTGACTGCATAAGCTGCCCATAAGGAGCAAATCCAATTTTGAACTTATTTAAAGTTTCGCAAGTAATGCCGCGCTGCTCAAGATATTCTCTTGCTTTATTAGCGCTCGCGCTCTCAGTTAAATATTTGTGATAAAATACCGCAGAACTCTCCAAAATATCAAATAGCTTTGCCTTTTCAGACGTTTTTACTGTATCTTGTTTTGTTTCTTGAATTTCTATGTTTGCTTTTTTAGCAAGTTTCTTTACAGATTCAATCCACGAAATATTATCAGCAAGCATAACAAATTTAAAAACATCACCCGCAACATTACACCCAAAGCATCTAAAAATACCTTTCTCTGGACTTACTACAAAAGACGGAGTTTTTTCGTTATGAAAAGGACAACAAGCTTTCCAATTGCGACCCGCTCTCTTCAAATCTGGCAAGTACTCTCTTATTACAAACTCTATATTGCTTGAGAGCCTTACTTTTTCAATTGCATCTTCAGATATAGCCATTTTATCTTCTAAATCTTCTAAAACCGGAACATTCTACAAATTCAAGCTTCTCTGCCGATTTGCTTTCTAATTTGTCAAAAAGCAAATTTAAACCTAAATTATCAGACGAAATATGTCCGGCTAAAACAATATTTAAATGATGTTTCTCTGCTTCCTTTACACCCTTAGGACTTAAATGCATTGCAACTATAGTTCCTACTCCTGCAACTTCCAGTTTCTCAAAAGATTCAATAGGACCTTCTGTTCCTCCGGTCATATCTACAAAAACTTTTCCACATCTGGAATAATCACTTCCGCTTAAAATAAACGGAGCGTGCCCAATTTTTGCAGAATGTCGATACTCCGGATATTTATTTAATAATTCTACAATCTCTTTTAAATACACGGGGTTTAATGTATCTATTTCCTTCTGAAGAAATGAAGCTACATGATTGTCGGCAACGCTGTGGGCTGTCATAAGAGGTATATTTAAAAGTTTTGCTGCATCATAAATTCTTTCATTATTTTGGGGAAGCACACTTCTTTGAACTTCACGCATTCTTTCAGAAACAATTTTTTCCGTAATATTTACAGGAATACCTTGTTTATTTAATATATCCGTCTGCATTCCTATAACGCCATAAAATGTAGAATAGGCATATCCTTCCGGATGGTGCGCTATAATCAAATCAATCTTAACTCCTAAACTTATAAGATGCTTTGCAAGCAAAAGTTCCTGAGTTTCTATATCTATACCAACCATAACTGTTTTAACTTCAGTATTCTCATCGCCATATAGAATTCTTGAATCGTAATAAGGATTGGTAAGACTTTCCATATCGTAATTCTCTTTCTTTTTATCCGAAAGAGCACCATATTCTTCTTTGCGCTTTAACAAATCCATCTCTACAATATCTGCGCCTCTCGGATCTACCTCAACACCTTTTTCTACAAATATTTTTTGTATATCTTTTAGTTTCATTTTATCACCTTATCACCCTAAAACAAAAGGGAGTTATATGTCAGCAATACAGCTAGGTATAACTCCTTTTTTTTATTCTCACTTGGACCATCTACTATCTTTAAGCATTTTGCGATGAATTTTTCTTTTTGTTTCTGCAAGTTTTTCTTTTTTCAAAATGCTTGGAGGCTTATAGAATTCACGTTTTTTTATTTCCTGCATTACTCCATTTCTTTCACATTCTCTTTTAAAGCGCCTAATAGCCTCTTCAATGGGCTCACCATCGCGCACTCTAACATTGACCATTTTAAAACACCACCTTTCTTAAAAAAGATTAATTAGCCACATAGCCATCACCCCGGAGGCCAGTTGAAAGACCGTCCACCAAGAAGATGATAATGTACATGTAAAACCGTTTGCCCACCATCAATACCACAGTTGTTAACTATACGAAATCCATTTTTCATTTCAGGAAAATAGCTTGCTATTTTTGATGCTGCAACTTGAATATGACCCAACACCTCCTCATCTTCGTCGGATATATCGTTTAATCCGTCTATATGCTTTTTAGGGATAATAACCACATGAACAGGAGCTTGAGGATTTACATCCTTAAAAGCAAAAATTTCTTCATCTTCATAAACTTTGTACGACGAAATCTCTCCAGCGCCTATTTTGCAAAAAATACAATTATCCAACATTCCTAACCCTATCTAGAGCGTTTTTGCGCAAATGACACCATCTGCGATAATAAACCCCGTTTGTCTGAAATCGCTCATGGTTTGTTTTCATGCGTTAGTTCTATCATTTTTTTATCTATTTATGCAACAGTTTGTAAAATCTCATAACACATTTTCATTTACTTTTCATTTTACTTAAAGTCCCTAGCAATCCAAGACCTTGGGTCGCGGGAAAATTACTTTTACCCCATAGGCGCAAGTTTTATTACCGACTTTCCCGCTTTAGTGAAATTTTAAAAAAAATACTCATAAAAAAGAAGGAATGTGGAACCTAAAACGAAGGAATAGACTTTTTGCATAATTAATACATAAAGGATTGTAACAGAAAATATTATACTATTTGTAAAAGGTTCAAAATAGTGTCAGATAGATATAGAAACCGCAGAAAACGCTTTGGACTTCGATTTAATTTGGCTTGCAGGTATTTGTAACTCCTTGAATTTAATACTTAAGTTTGCAAGAGGTCTATTGTTTTTCATGCGTTTATCGTGGGAGGGGTGGCTCCAATAAACAATTCTTCTATGGCGAAACTTTGTAGTGTTTATATAAACTTACTATTAAATAAGCGGAAAGGATTCCTATCAAAGCTCCACATAAAACATCAGACGGGAAGTGACTTCCTGCGTATATTCTGTAAAAACCTGAAAACAAGGCAAAGAATATATACCAGTACCAGTATTTCTTTACTGTCATAAACATAAATGTGCATACCGAAACTGCGATTGAAGTATGACCTGAAGGAAAAGAGTTGCTATGTATTTTTTCAAACAAAGTATTTACATCTCCATCGCTAAATACGCCTAGTGGACGATATCTTCCAAAATAATATTTTAAGAAATATGTTACAGCAGATCCCGTTGCTAGCACGATTGCTAAAAGCACAATAGTATTCCAAAAATTATCTTTTTTATTTTTCCATAATATCGCTATAGAAACTATTAATATCGCAAAAAAACTGACGTTAAAATTTATAGAATCGCAGTAGGATATCGGAGCTGTGCAAAGATCTAAAAATTTACACTTCAGACCTGAATTTATGAATCCAAAAACTGCATGGTCAAATTTTATAAGTTCTTGAAAGCACTCTTTCTTGGCGCCGATAGCATTCGATGCGTATCGATCAGGTAGTTTTGACGGGTTAAACGATCTGCACAATGTAAAGAAAAAGCTTTCAATTTTTCTTTCTGATATGTAAACAGGAAACTCTTCAGTATTTGCATAGGATGTAAAAACTTTATCTCCATACTCTTGCCTAGGATTTTTTAATAAATAATCATTGCAAATAAATAAGCCGTTTTTATTTTTCAAATTATGTTGCCAAAAGTTAATTTTATCATTTATACAAAATACCATTAATTCGGGAGCGGAGGCGACAAGTTTGCTTGCAATATAATTTTTATGCGTGAAAATAAAAGGTCTTTCGTTTGGCGGATATGAGTTTAATATTTTTTTTGTTTCATTTCCTACTTCTTTCCATTTGTAAACATCATTTTCTACATCAATTCTTTCCAGCTTAGGAGTTTTGTGCACCATTTTTTCTATTTGATCTTTAGGAGGAAATTTTTCTATAGGGAGCACTCTGTGTAATACGCGCAAAGGCGCTATAGTAATCATAAATAACGCAAGTGCCCACGCGACATAGGAATACGCTCTGAACTGTTTTATATGCCAAAATTTTAACGTTAGGTGGGCTGCATAAATTGACAACACTAAATAACCCATTGCAGTCCAATGTGGTAATGTTTCGTTAAATGCAACCACTCCGTTAAAAAAGATGAGGACTGGTAAAGAAAAACAAGCGATAATCAAAACTGGTTGGTCTTTCTTTCGATACGCTTCTTTTACACATAGAAACGCCCCCGCGATAAAAAATAAAAATAATAGAGGAGATACATATTTAATCTGAGATTCTATGAATTTGCCAAAAAAAGTAAACGAGAATTTTGACAAAGAACTACCAAGTCCATGGTTAAGCTGAAATCCAAAAGTTTCCCAGTTATTTTCAATGTTCCATATAACCGCGGGTAAAAACATCAATATGGATATAATAATTGCTAAATATGGCTCCTTTTTTTTGAACCAAAATCTATGATACGGAGAAAGGATTAAGAACATAAAAATTGAAAAAGGTATAAGCGCCGCATTATATTTTGAAAGCATTGCAAACCCTGTTACAATACCAAGCAAATACCAATAATTTTTATTATTTGTTTCTATAATTAGTATAAAAATAAGTAATGCTAATGTCCAAAATAGAACAAGGAGCAAATTGGACATGGTAATTACAGATCCCAAGAACGAGAAAGCAGGCAAAACATTTAATAATAAAACGGTTGCAAACGCAGTTTTTTCATTGTAGAGTTTTTTAGCGCATATAAATAAAACCCAGCTTGCAAAAAAGAAAATTAAAATAGTTGGGAATTTGACTGCGAATTCATTGTTTCCAAAAATTAGAGTCGATGTTTTAATTAAACATGCTATGAATGAGTGGTGGTCGAAATACGACATATCTAAAAATTTAGCATATACCCCATCTATAGCAAGACCGATTTTTCCTATTAAAAGTAGCCTTAAAGCAGTTGAAACAGCATTTACAATCCAAAACCAGAGTTTATAATTCATTCACTTATTTTCCCAACAATCCTCATTATATTTTTGCTTAATTTGTCGTTTTCTCTTAAAAAAATGTTATTTACTCCGCACGACAAGCGCATGAAAGCTTTTTTAATTTTTGATTGTCTCGGGCAGCGCCAGATTGCAATCTATGAAATTTGCTTAAGCTTAAAATCAGTCGCCCGAGAGATTTTTTCATGCGTTTTGCCTGATTTGCTACATATTTCATCAGTCAATATCTGCCCTATTTGCGTCACGGTAAATATATCATTTTTATGTCGAAAAACAATTTTTTGTTTTATATCTTTCTTTATGATATTGCTAGGAAAAAAATGAAGCAACCAACATAAGTCAACGCAGTTACCTACAAAACAAACCCGTCTAAAAACCCACTGTAAAACACTTTAGCGTAAAACATCAAACACATATTGAACTTTTTTTGTCGCTTTAGAATTAGGTTTATAACAAAGATATGGCAAAACCACAGCATGTCGTTTTATTATAATCCCGTTGTTATTTTAATTCGTTTGTCTTTGTTTTGACAAAAGTCCAATATGTTATGAGATTTCACAGCAAGTTGAAAAGACGCACACAATTTAGTATAAGTACATGTCACAAATCCGCAAGGTCTAAATTCAAAATTCTTCTCTTCGCGCGTTGTAGCCTTGCCTTTTGAACTTTTGCTTCACAAAACCATTGCTCATTTGCCATATTTGCTCAAATATCTGCTTAGCAAAAGTTCAAAGTACTGCGTTTCTTGTGTATGGATTATAATTTAATTGCGGTGCAACTCCAGGGGATTTGCTCATAACATTGTAGATTATGAAAAAACTATCTAAAATTGACGAAGTATTAAATTTTGTACAAAAACCTGCAAGGTACATAAACAATGAGCTAAACGCGCACTCGGCAGATATGTCGGCTGATTTTTCGGTAGTCTTATGTTTCCCTGATATTTATGAAATTGGAGCTTCAAATTTAGGACTGGAAATTCTTTATCACCTGATTGACGAAAAGAAACTTGCTCGCTGCGAGAGAGCATTCGCCCCTGATAGTGATTTAGAAGAGCTTTTAAAAAAAAATAAGCTTAGCTTATTCTCTTTGGAATCTCACAGCGATTTGAAAAGTTTTAATATTTTAGGTTTTACAATTCAATGCGAGCTTGTTGCAACAAATATTGTCAATATCCTTGATTTATCATATATTTCTGTATTTGCAAAAGATAGGAAAGAAGATGAGCCTTTGGTAATTGCTGGCGGTCCCGCATTAACTAATCCGGAACCTTTTTGTGATTTTTTTGATTTATTTGTTTTGGGTGATGGTGAAGAAGCTATAGAAGACGTAATAAAAACGTGTAGAGAATCTAAAAAAGCCGGTTTTTTAAGAGCGGAAACGTTAAAAAGATTATCAAAAATTGACGGTGTCTATGTTCCGTCTCTTTATAATGTTGAATATAATGATGATAATACGATAAAATCTGTAACACCTGTATCAGAAGGCGTAAAACCTGTTATAAATAAGAGATTTTTGAGTCTCGAAACAGCGTATTTCCCCGAAAGAAAAATAATTCCTTTTGTTGAAACCGTGCATAACAGGTTAAACATTGAAGTCGCAAGAGGATGTCCTGGGCAATGCCGTTTTTGTCAGGCATCAAAATATTATTATCCCTGGAGACAAAGACCTCTTGAGAAATTACTAGATCTTGTAAAAAAAGGGATAAAGTCTACGGGGTTTGAAGAGATTGCTTTTTTATCCCTTTCGTGTAGCGATTATAAGCAATTGGATAAGTTGTTAATTGAGACAAATAATTTGTACGGGAAATCTAATCTGAATATTTCGCTTCCATCTTTAAGGTGTAACGAACGTTCTCTTAAAATAGTTCAATACATCAACAGAAGCAAAAGGCCTACGCTTACTTTTGCCCCTGAAGCCGGTTCAGACAGATTACGCAATGTAATAGGCAAATACCTTTCTGAAAAACAAATAGTTGAAACATTGCTTGTTGCAAATTCACTGGGCTGGAAAACTATAAAACTTTATTTTATGATAGGGTTCCCAACAGAAACTGATGAAGATATAACTGGGATAGAACGTCTTGTTAAGTTTGTCAGAAAAGCAGCCAAAGGATTAAGTTTTAATATTACAGTGTCGCCTTTTGTGCCAAAAGCCCAAACGGCTTTTCAGTGGTTGGCAATGGCAAATACCGATGAAATAAAACGGAAAATAGACATTTTAAATAGATTGCTTCCGGCGACCGTAAAAGCTCATAATTACAAAGCAAGTGTCATAGAAGCCTTAATTGCAAAAGGTGACAGGCGTCTTTCGGTTGTAATTTATAAAGCATGGCAGAAAGGAGCGAGATTTGATCAATGGGCTGACAAATTTGGCAACGATATATGGGACGAATCTCTTGAGGAATGTAATATAAATTTAGGTTTTTATGTTCACAGAGACAGAAGTTGTGATGAAATTTTGCCATGGGAGCATTTGCATTTTGGCGTTTCAAAAGAAGATTTATATGCCGATTATGTAAAAGGTGTAAATGAAACTGCAGATGTTGTGTCCAAGCAGTTTGATAAATCTAACTGTTCTTTACCTATAAATTATGTAGAACCTAAAATTTCAGTATTGCCGCCTGCAATGAGGTTTAGACTTCGTTTTTCTAAAAAAGGAGCGGTCAGGTTTGTGTCTCATTTAGAACAAATAGAAGTTTTTAGAAGAGCAGCTAGGCGTTCTAATCTTCCTGTGGCGTTTACAGCGGGGTTTAGTCCTCAAGTTAAGTCGTCTTATGGATCGCCTCTTTCTGTGGGACATGAAAGCTCGTGCGAATATATGGAATTGTATTTTACGCAAAAAGTTAGCGCGGAAAATGTCAAAACAGAAATTTCAAACGTGCTCCCAAATGGATTTAAATTGTTAGATTTAAAAAAGGTACCTTTAGCCTTTCCCGCTATAGATATTTTGTCAAATGTAGCTGAATATAAAATTAGTAACACAGGTATTTCAATGGAAGAAATCGACAAGTTTTTATCTCAAGATAAAATTTTAATTAAAAAAATGAAAAAGGGTAAGAGCGTTGAAATTGATGCTAAACCTTTAATAAGATTTTTTCGAAGTGAAGCGGGTGTACTGAAATTACAACTTCGTTTTGGAAGCGGTAAAACATTAAAGCCTGAACTGATTCTACAAAAGATGTTAGAAAATCAAGAAAATTTTGCAAGAGCATACAATGTGGAAAGGACGGAGTTATATATTGAGACAAAAAGTGGACAAATTTACAAACCTTAAATATATAGAGAATGGTTAAAAAATATGAAAAAAGAAATAGTGGTTAATAGAACTCTTGAAGAAACAAAAATTGCTGTGCTCGAAGATGGCAAGCTTTTTGATTTGTTTATTGAAAGAAGAGAATCTGAAAAAATATTGAATAATATTTATAAAGGGATTGTGCAAAATATCGTTCCTGCTCTTGGATCTGCATTTGTAGATATAGGGTTTGGTAAAGACGCGTATCTTGGTGTTGATGACATAATATCGTCGCATGATGAAAAAAATATTGAGAATATGATTAAAGTAGGACAAAAGATTATGCTTCAGGTTTATAAAGAACCTATAAGAACAAAAGGTCCTAAAGCAACTATGGATATTTCTCTTCCAGGTAGACTTCTAGTATATATGCCTTTCAGTAATAATATCGGAATATCAAAAAATATTGGGAACCGTCAGGAATATGACAGGTTGAAGAGTATCATTACGAAAATTAAAAAAGATATTCCGGGTGGTATCATAGTAAGAACAGAGGCCGAAGAAGCCACTGAAGCTGAGATTAAAAATGAAGTAAAATATTTAACAAGACTTTGGGGATCCATAAAAGGAAGATTTAATGATGCAAAACCAATAAGTCTTATACATAAAGATTTAGGCATAGTCTTTCAGACAATAAGAGATTATTTTACAGATGATGTTGTTCTCATGCATATAGACTCGCAAAAAGAGTTTAAGGATGTTACAGAGTTTGTGAAAATAATATCTCCTGAATTTCTTGGCATGATTGCTCTTTATAAAGGCAAAATACCTATATTTAAAGCATACGGTATTGAAGAAGAAATAAAGAGACTGCGTTCCAACAAGGCAATGCTTCAATCAGGCGGATATCTTATAATACAGGAAGCGGAGTCTCTTTGCGCGATAGATGTTAACAGCGGAAAATTTACAGCAAACTCTTCACAGGAAGGTACTGCCATTTCTACAAATCTTGAAGCCGCTGAAGAAGTTGCAAGACAGTTAAGGCTTAGAAATATTGGGGGTATAATTGTTATTGATTTCATAGATATGCAAAAAGCCGCAAACAGACAAAAAGTTTTAGAAAAACTTTACCAGGCCACAAAAGGCGATAAAGCAAAAATAAAAATATTGCCTATAACAAGACTTGGACTTATAGAAATGACAAGGCAGAGAAAAAGAGAGTCTTTATTTTCTCTTCTTGGAGACACATGTCCTGTTTGCCGCGGATTAGGACTTGTTCTTTCAAAAGAGTCTATTTTTATTAATGTTTGCGATGAAATAGCCCAGCTTAATGTTAAAGGTCATCATGGAAAAATAAAAATAAAATTAGATCCTGATGTCGTTGAATATTTTAAGAAAAGAAAATCAAGACTTGAAGAATTATTTAACGCGAAATTTGAGATTAAAGCAAACGCGGAAGTGTCTCGAGAAGAATATCAAATTGTTTTTGAATAGACTTTGCGTGCATAATACCTATTGCAATCTCCATCTCGTCGTAAAATGCTTTTCATACAAATTGTGGTGTAAAATCTAAAAACACATATCGGACTGTTTTTGTCGCGTTAAAATTAGGTTTATAGCAAAGATATCAAAACTACAAGAAGATGATCTTGTATAAAATATGCCGTTTATTAAAAGCCTGCCGTTGTTTTAATCCGTTTGTCTTTGTTTGGCAAAAGTCCAGTATGCTGCGATATTCCACAAAGAATTGACACATTTTGTATTTTGTAATACAATAACCGCATTATGAATACGGCATTTTTCATTTTCAAGTTTGTTCATTACGTAGTGTGTATTGGATTGATTCTCGTTGTTCTTGTGCAGGCTGGA
>BNVV01000006.1 GCA_025998355.1 Endomicrobiia bacterium | reverse complement strand
AATATTCTCTGTACTCAATTTTCTCTTTACTCATCTCCCCCTATCTTTTCTTACTCCCGACTATCCTTTGTTTTATCAAATGTCCCTTTCTTTACTTTCATTAATACTAAACCCATTCCACCTGACCTGCCTGCTTTCTTTTTGCTTCATAGTACTTCTATTGTACTTTTGTATGTTAATTATTAAGAGGTCTAATGCTAAAAGGCAACTTTACTCAAAAAAAACCCGCCAGACCGTCCCGCTCTCTAGCGATTTCTCTATGTTTTTTGATTTATTTTTTTGAATTCTTAATTTCTAATCGTGTCTTAAGGCTTCCATAGGGCTTAAAAGAGAGGCTTTCCTTGCAGGCAATATGCCAAAAACTAAACCTGTAAATACTGAAAAACTAAAGGCGAGAACCACAGAAAAAGGCGTAATTGCAGGATTTATTTTCATTGCAAGCAGCCTGGGACTCGATTTTATAAACTCACCGGCTATCATTGCTGCTCTAGAACCAAGCAATATCCCTATAATACCACCTATGCAACATATAAAAACAGCCTCGACTGTAAACTGAAATAAAATATCGGTGTTGCTTGCACCAATTGCCTTTCTTAAGCCTATTTCCTTCGTCCTTTCAGAAACGGAAACAAACATAATGTTCATTATGCCCATTCCTCCCACAAGCAAAGTTATGATAGCGACAGATCCTAAAAAGATAGAAAACCCCGCGGTTATTGAAGCAACCTTTTTCCGCACATCCTCCATATTACCCACTTTTACAGCATCTTTCTCCGAAGGTGGCATTCTGTGCATAAACAAAAGCCTTTTTTTTACAGCATCAGAAACTTTGTCCATATCCGCATTGTCTTCTACCTGAACAAACACCCAGCTTGGACGTCTATCACCAAAAATTCTATACGAAGCAGTGTTTAAAGGTATAATAACCCTATCATCTTCATTTCCATATGCTCCCGAACCTTTAGCAGGCAAAACCCCTATAACCTGGAAATCTATTTTGTTAATTTTCACGTACTCGCCTAGAGGATTATATTTTTTATCTTTGTAAATTTTTTCAACTACTTCTTCTCCTAGTAATACAACTTTTTTTCTTTCATTATTTTCTTCTTCCGTAAAAAATCTGCCAATAGACGGGTGTAAAGTTTGCATATCTGCATAAGATGCTGAAACACCCTCAAGACATGGATTATGATTATTACCATTTGCGACAACTCGCGCTCCATAATATCGGTTACATCCGGCGATATATTTTATGCCAGGAATATTTTTTTTGAGATCGTCAATATCCTCGATTTTGAACCTCATACGATCACCTTTTTTTGTAACACCGGGAAGGATACGTAAAACATTTGATCCTAAATCACCAAGTTGATTTTCAATGCCATTTTTTATTCCTTCGCCTATGGCAAGCAATGCAATTAAACTTGCAACACCCATCGTTACACCCAAAACTGATAACATAGAACGTATTTTACTTCCGACAATAGTTCTTAAGGCCTGAATAAAATAATCTTTAATTCTTTGTAACGAAAAAGTTTTGTGCTTGAATTGTCTTACAGATTGTTGCTTGCTTGCACTACTTTTATCTGCCGTTTTTTCATCAGATACTATAACACCATCTTGCATCCTTATAACTCTTGTCGCATAGGCCGCAAGTTCCGGCTCGTGAGTTACCATTACTATTGTTATGCCTGCATTATTTAAATCTTTAAGTATTTTTATGATATCTTTTGTGGATTTTGTATCTAAATTCCCTGTTGGTTCATCTGCAAAAATTATTAGAGGTTTGTTTGTAAGAGATCTTGCTACAGCAACTCTCTGCTGTTGTCCTCCTGAGATTTCACTTGGATGATGGCTTATGCGTTCTGACAAGCCTACCATGTCAAGCAGTTTTGTAGGATCTTCATGGGCTTTTTCGTCTTTTGAATTTGCATACATCAAGGGCAGAGCGACGTTTTCTAAAACTGTAAGTTTTGGTAAGAGATTAAACTGCTGAAAAATAAATCCTAAATAATGGTTTCTAAGAGCGGCAAGTTCACTATCGGAATAATTCGAAATCTCTACACCAGCTAGTTTATACGATCCTTCAGTTTGTTTATCAAGCAATCCCAAGATATTTAAAAGCGTAGATTTCCCGCTTCCGGAATATCCCATAATCGCAACAAACTCACCTTGCATAATTTCCAAATCTATGCCACGCAAGACCGGGACATCCAGCTTCCCTAGGTAGTACGTTTTTTTGAGATTTTTAAGTTCTATTATTTTCATTTTGATTTTTCTTAACCTTCACCAAAAATATCAACAAAGACCTACTTTAAACCGAATACCCATACACAAGAGCGTCCTTTTTTCCCGCTTTTTAGCGGATTGATCTTTCTTACACTACCAAGCTTAAATTTATTTCTTTATCTTTGACACGAGCTTAGAGAGTCTTGCTTTTTGATTTGAAGCCGCTTTAGAATGTACTATATTTCTTTTAGCTGCCTTATCCCATTGTGAAAAAGCTGTTGCTAACTGCTCTGATGCAACTTTCGCATCATTATTTTTCACAGCCTCCTCAACTCTTTTTATTGAGGTTCTTATCTTACTTTTAACTGCTGAATTTCTTTCGGCTCTTTTCTTTGACTTTCTTGCTTCTTTAAGAGCAGATGTATGTCTGCCTGTTTTAAGCTTTGCCATTTTACATTATTCCTCCGAAACTTTGTTACGACCACTCGTTTTTGACGATTGTGGGAATTATACATTAAATATGATAATGCAGTCAAATATGCGGGTTAACCACGTTAGTTGAAAGATGAAAATATTGTCTAATATCTGATTTTTTTCACTTTAGTTTTAAAACAAAATTTCAAAATAATTCATCCATAGTCACATGGTCAAATTGCTTGAAGTTGCGCCGTCGTAAAGAATAAGAAGACGTATGAAGGAGTTACACTCACCCCTTAAGCTACGAGATAATGCAACTTCAAGCGCGCTCTTTGTCTTTACCATTTAAACATTTTTTTTAAATATCATTTCAGATGATGTCTCTAAAAACTCTAGCAAGTTACTGTTGCTATGTCTTTGTTTTGGTACCCGATGATATTTTTACGATGATGAGATACCTTAAGAAAGGTTAGCATGGTAAATACAGAAATCTATAAAAACCATAAGTTTTTAGAGAAGCCCTCAGAACATCTGTTACTGATGCCTTTGGATTTATTTCGTTTATGTCTGGCTCTTTTCGTCTCCTTGTTTTTCTTACGTTTTCACCCTATTATCTACTTTATAGACACAACTTTTATTGCACTCTCAAAATAGTATTTCTTAAACATTTTTCTTTGATTTGATTATGTAATAAAATTATGTATAATAGAAACGCGTTTTAGGCGTATGGTTTGTAGTAAAGATTTACAGATTGCTTATAAAATGGGAAAAATTATATATAGGTTCGAGTCTTCTGCTGTTGTAATGTCTATAAAAAAGGATAAGCTATTATAGTGAAAAAATTATCAAACTCTGTTCAATCCAGAGCGCCTCTGTTTGACACTCTTTTGTCTCACGCAAAAAGAGATGTTGTGTCATTTCATTGTCCAGGGCATAAAAACGGAAGAAGTGTTGATAAAGAATTAAAAGACTATACAGGTGAAAATGTCTTTAAATTTGATCTTACTGTTTTTGATGAAGTTGATTCTTTGCATGATCCAGTGGGTCCTATAAATAAAGCCCAAGAACTTATGGCTCAAACATATGGCGTGGAACATTCTTTATTTTTAGTAAACGGAACTTCCGTAGGGAATATGGCTATGTTTCTTGCGGCATGTAATGCAGAGGATTCCATAATAATTTCAAGAAATTCGCATAAGTCTGTCATGGCGGGAATTATAATGTCGGGTGTATGGCCTATTTGGATTCAGCCTAAAATCGATCAAAACTTAGACTTAATTTTTAACTCAACCTATGACCAAATAAAAGATGCTTTGGACAGATATCCTGAAACTAAGGCGGTATTTATCACAAGTCCTACATACAGCGGAGTAGTTACTGAATTAGGTAAAATTGTTGATATGTGCCACAGAAGAGGAAAGGCAGTTTTAGTTGATGAAGCCCACGGCTCGCATTTGCATTTTAATAAACAGTTTCCTGAATCTGCTGTTGATGCCGGTGCCGATTTGTGCGTTCAATCAACGCATAAAACTCTATCTGCAATGTCCCAAGGATCGGTATTGCACTTTAATTCAAAACTTATTGATTTTAACAGGGTGAAAAAAATAGTTTCAATGCTTCAGACAACAAGTCCTAATTATTTAATATTGGCAACTCTTGATTTGGCAAGAAGACAGGCATTTTTACACGGTGAGGAAAATTTCGACAGAGTTATAAAAATCGCTGAATGGGGACGTTCTTGTATAAATGATAATATCCATTTAATGAAGTGTTTTACTCGTCAGGAAATACGCAAGTTTGGTTTTGATTTAGATGTTACAAAACTTACTGTAAATGTGACAAAAACCGGGCTTTCAGGTTATGAAATTGAAAATATTTTGGTTAAAGAATACAATATACAGCTTGATTACGCCGATTTGTTTAATTTAGTTGCCATTATGGGTGAAGGTTCAGCTAAATCTGATGTAGAGGCTTTTGTAAAAGCGCTTGAAAATATAAGCAAAAAATATCGTGGCAAACAAAAAAACTGGATACTTAGAATTCCATCACTTGCTACGGAGATGGTTATGAGACCAAGAGATGTATTTCTTTCAAATAATACAAAAAAGGTGAGTTTAAAAAAAGCTATAGGTCATGTTGCTGCTCAAGCTCTTACGCCTTATCCTCCGGGTATTCCTGTTGTTATTCCGGGAGAAAGAATTACAAGTGAGATATGCGATTATCTTATGGACATGTCTTCTAAAGATATAAGAGTAAGTGGTCAGGAAACAGAGAAGTTAAAAACGGTAAAAGTTTTTACAAATTAGCGGAGAAAATAATGAATAAGAAAGACTTATCAAGTTTTAAAAAAATCTTAATACAGAAAAAAGCTGAACTTAGCAATGCTCAAAGAGAAGTGGGTACAGATTTAGATACCAACGTTGGTGACGAAATAGACACGGCAAGTCAAAATAGCGAAAGGGAAATGTGTTTTGAATTTGCCGCCAATGACAGAATAACTTTAAATACAATAAACGATGCTTTGGCCAAGATAGAAAAAGGTATTTACGGACAGTGCGAATATTGTAATAATGCTATTTCCATAGAAAGGTTGAAAGCAATTTCGTGGACTAGGTATTGTATAAAGTGTCAGGAAGAAATTGAAAACCCAAGAAGATAAAAAATGATAAAATCTCTGTTGAGCACGGCTTCTTCAAAGAGTTTTGAATTGTGGATAGAAAGTGTGCTCTTGTTTGCACTTATATTCTGCGCTGGGTTTTTGTTTAAAAAATATGTCGCAAAATTTATTCAAAACATGCTGGCAAAAGTCGGACTTGTTTTGTCTGAAGATATGGTTGTAATGTCTAGCAGTTACATTTCTTTTTGGTTTTTTCTTATTGCTTTGTATGTGGCTTTTTTTAGATCTCCGATAAACAATACAAGTACAAGTCTGGTTGTCAAGAAATTTTTTTGTGCAGCATTTGCTTTTTCCATAGTTATTTTAATTGCTTCTGTTGTTTCAAGATTTTTTCATAGGTTTGTTCATGAGAGAATAGGATCTAATGTAATAAAGTTCATCGTGATTTTTATCGGGTTAATGCTGATACTAACCCAGATCGGTATAAACTTTACGCCAATTTTGACAGCGTTGAGTGTAGGAACGCTGACAGTGGGTCTTGCTCTTCAGGATACTCTTGGTAATTTTTTTGCAGGAATCAATATCCTTACAAGTAAACAAATTTCAAGAAACGATTATATAAAACTTGATTCGGGGCAAGAAGGGACAGTAGTTGATGTTAATTGGAGAACAACGCTTATCAAGGAAATATCGAGCAATATTATTACAGTTCCAAACAGTAAGATTTCGTCCGCGATTGTAACAAGTTTTCATTATCAAAGAAGAGCTGAGGTTAGCGTGTCCATAGATTGCGGAGTGGCTTATGGCAGTGATTTGGACCGTGTAGAAAAAATCGCAAAACTTGCAGCGCAGGAGATGATAAATAAATACGAAGATTCGGTAAAAACTTACGTACCTGTTATGTTTTTTACAAATTTCAGCGACTCTTCGATAGATTTTACTTTGTTCTTCAGGGTGAAGAGTGTTTATGCAAGAGCTTTTATACAGAGTGAAGTGTTGAAAAATTTATATAAGAGATTTAATGAAGAGAAAATAGAAATTCCATTTCCACAAAGAGTTGTTACCATTAACAAGCAGTAACGCAACCGATATAATATGGGACTGACTGCCGAGTTGAAAAACTTAAAAATCTAAAAAAAGGTGGAGAAATAGGTTTTTAAGATGTCCTATAAATGCGTGTTGCAAATCCGCAAGTTTTAAGGGTTTAAATTAAAATCAAAGAAAAAGCCATGAAAAAACAAAAACAATTTGTCATTTGCGAAAAAGTCTCGACTTAAAGGAAATTCGATGCTAAACTAAAAAAGAGCTGGCCAAACAGTCCAGAAAGGGTATGTTTACATCCTTTAATCCTAAAGGGAAACAGGTTGAGAAAAAAACAATGAAAAAAGGCAAAGTGAAAGAAGGCAAAACAAAAGAAGGCGGAGTGAAAAAAGACAGAATAATGTTTTTTGATACAACATTAAGGGACGGGGAACAATCGCCAGGCGCAAGCATGAATTTAAAAGAAAAATTACTTGTCGCTAAACAACTCGCAGCTTTGGGGGTTGATGTTATCGAAGCGGGTTTTCCTGCTTCGAGTCTTGGAGACTTTGAAGCTGTAAAATCTATAGCTCAGCAAACCAAAATAGCTTCTGCTATTGCGGGTTTGTGTAGAGCTTCAGAAAAAGACATAAAGGCGTGCTGGGAAGCTGTAAAATACGCAAAAAAATCTAGGATACATATATTTTTGGCCACTTCTGATTTACACATTGAAAAGAAACTTCAAAAAACAAGAGCACAAATTTTGGATATGGCTATAAAAGCTGTTAAATATGGGAAAAGTTTATGTGAAGATATAGAGTTTTCTGCTGAAGACGCAGGAAGATCTGACATGGATTTTTTATGTAATTTCGTGGAAGCTGTTATAGATGCAGGGGTAAATACCATAAATATCACTGACACTGTTGGCTATACAACTCCTATTGAATTCGGTGGTAAAGTAGCTGAAATTAAAAGAAGGGTTCATAATATCGACAAAGCAGTTATAAGCGTTCACTGTCATAACGATTTAGGCCTTGCCGTAGCAAACTCCTTGGCAGCTATAGAAAACGGTGCAAGACAAGTTGAATGTACCATCAACGGCATAGGGGAAAGAGCGGGGAACGCTTCTCTTGAAGAACTTGCGATGGTGCTAAAAGTAAGGTCGCATTACTATAACGTATGCCATTCAATTGAAACAAAAGAATTGTACAATGCAAGTAAACTTGTTTCAAGACTGACTGGGATATCCGTACAACCAAACAAGGCTGTTGTTGGCGCAAATGCTTTTGCCCATGAGTCTGGAATTCATCAAGACGGAGTGCTCAAGGCAAGGGAAACTTATGAAATTATGAATCCAGCAGATGTTGGAGTCCCTGAAAGTTCATTGGTTTTAGGTAAACATTCAGGCAGACATGCGTTTTTTAAAAGGGTTAAAGATCTAGGTTATGAGCTTGGGAATAAAGAATCTGAATCGTTATTCGAAAAATTCAAAGTTTTAGCGGATAAAAAAAAGGCAGTTTTTGATGAAGATTTAGTTACCCTAATTGAAGAAGATGCAAATTCAGGCAAAGAAACTTTTATTTTGGATTATCTAAGTGCAACTTCAGGCGCGGGAACAGTATCTACTGCGACAGTAAAGATATCAAAAATAGAAGACTTCCAAAAGCCACAAGCTACGCTAAGTTTTCAAGAAGCAGCTTGTGGAAGTGGTCCTGTCGATGCAGCATATAAAGCAATAGATAAAATAGTCAATATGGACATAAAGCTTACAGAATTTTCGTTAAGAGCTATTTCTTCAGGTGAAGATGCCATAGGAGAGTGTTTTTTAAAAGTAAAATATCAGGATGTGGTTTATTCAGGAAAAGGAACTTCGACAGATGTTATTGAAGCAAGTACAAAAGCTTATATGCAGGCAATTAATAAAGCAAAATCATTTGCTGATAAGGAGAAATAAAATGGGCAGCACTATTACAGAAAAGATATTAGCAGCGCATTGCGGTAAAAAGGTTGTTGAACCTGGCGAGTTTATAGAGCCTAAAGTTGACATTGCCCTTTCAAACGATGTTACGGCTCCTTTGGCTGTAAAAGAATTTAGAAAGTCTGAAGTAAAAAAAGTTTTTGATAAAAATAAAATTGCTTTGGTTATGGACCATTTTACACCAAACAAAGATATTTTGAGTGCAGAACATGTTAAATTTGTAAGAGAATTCGCAAAAGAACAGAAAATAAAACATTATTACGAAGGCGGTGATGTAGGCGTTGAGCATGCAATTCTTCCCGAAAAAGGAATTGTTGTTCCTGGGGATGTTGTTGTAGGTGCAGACTCCCACACGTGTACATATGGAGCGCTTGGCGCTTTTTCGACAGGCGTAGGTTCTACAGATATTGCAGCTGCCATGGCAACCGGAAAAGTTTGGTTTAAAGTCCCAAATTCTCTTAAATTTGTTTTAACAGGCCGACTAAACAAGTGGGTGAGTGGTAAAGATATTATTCTTTACATTATAGGACTTATCGGCGTTGACGGAGCTTTATACAATTCTATGGAATTTACAGGTCCAGTATGCAAAAAACTTAACATGGCAGATAGATTTACAATAGCAAATATGGCTATTGAAGCTGGCGGAAAAAACGGTATATTTACACCTGACGAAATTACGGAAAAATACGTGGCAAAAAGAGCTCTGAAAAAATATAAGTTTTATACAAGCGACAAAGACGCAAAATATCTAAAAACGCTTGAAATAGACTGTCATAAAATCTTGCCTCAGGTAGCAATGCCATTTTTGCCGTCAAATACAAAAGCTGTAAAAGATGTTAAAAAAACATATATAGACCAAGTTGTAATAGGTTCTTGCACTAACGGAAGAATTGAAGATTTAAGAATTGCAGCAGCGATTATAAAAAAAGGCAAAAAAGTAAATCCTAATGTCAGAACGCTTATAATACCTGCCACCCCTCAAGTTTACTCGCAGGCGCTAGAGGAGGGGCTGCTTAAAATATTCATAGATGCAGGAGCTATAATTTCGGCGCCTACATGCGGACCATGCCTAGGCGGGCACATGGGCATTCTTGCTTCGGGCGAAAAATGCGTTTCAACTACAAACAGAAATTTTGTAGGAAGAATGGGGCATGTTGAATCACAAGTGTTTTTGGCAAACCCTGCAGTAGCAGCAGCATCTGCAATTAAAGGTTACATAGCTTTGCCGGATGAAATTTAATGACAAAGCCGCTTCTTGTTGCATTCTTTATTGCCTAAAACTTAAAGAAATAAGGATTTTCAAAAGCAAAAAACACCATATAGCGGTTCCTCTTTTTACAAAAGAGGTGATATGTGTAGCTTGACGTGAAGTATTGGTCTTTTGTAGTAATTCCCCTTTTTTTAAAAAAGGGGTGGCGGGCGCAGTCTGTTGGGGTGTTTATTTGCCTTTTTTCGATTTTTGCATGATTCTTGCCAGGAAACTTTGTTTAATTTTTAGAAAGGTTAGGGCAACCGCATGAAAAAATTTCAAGATTTATATGCTACAACAGCTATCAACAAAATAACATTAGGAAGATCCACGAAAGCAAAACAGTGCTTAAGCGCATTAGCTTTATTTAGTCTTGCCCTAAGCTTGCAAAAGCTTGCGTGTGGTGATATTTAAGGAGCATTTTATGTCAACAAGATTGATAAAAGAAGGCGTTTACGCAGTAGGAGCAATAGATTGGAATGAGAGACGTTTTCACGGTTATACATACGCAACAAAGAGGGGCGTTACCTATAACGCTTACCTTGTTATCGATAAGAAAGTTACTTTGATTGATACGGTGCGTAAAGGTTTTGAAAAAGAATTGATAGCAAATATAAGAGAAGTTATTGATCCTTCCAAAATAGATGTAATCGTAATTAACCACATAGAACCCGATCATTCGGGAGCATTTCCTGAAGTATTAAAAATCTGCCCGAACGCGAAAATCTACGGCACTGAAAACGCAAGACAGGGACTTTTAAAATATTACGGAATAAGTGGCGATTGGACTGCTGTAAAATCAGGACAAAATTTAAATATAGGCAAGAGAACTTTAGATTTTATAGATGTTCCTATGATACATTGGCCTGACAGCATGTTTACATATTCTGCTTACGATAGAATTTTATTTTCAAACGATGGCTTTGGGCAGCATTATGCTACAAATAAAATTTTTGATGATGAAGTTGATTTTGACGTTTTAATGGATGAAGTCCAAAAATATTATGCAAATATTCTTTGGCCTTTTAATATGCTTATTGCTTCTAAGCTTGCTGCGATAGGGAAGTTAAATCTTAATATTGAGATTGTGGCTCCAAGCCACGGTCTTGTATGGCGCAAATACGTATCCGAAATTATGCAGAAATATTTGTATTGGTCGTCGCACTTATGCAAAAATAGAATAGCTGTTGTTTATGAAACTATGTGGAACTCCACAGAAAAAATGGCGAGAAAAATTATTGAAGGGATAACTTCAGAAGGTGTTGAAGCTGTTTTATTTGATGTAACAAAAAACGACAGATCGGATATCGCTTCATACATGCTTGATGCGAAGGGTTGGGTTTTTGGATCGTCAACACATGATGGAGAAATGTTACCGGTTATTGCTAGTTTTTTACATTTTCTTAAAGGTTCTAAAGCTAAAGGGCGCAAATCTTTCGCATTTGGCTCTTACGGCTGGAGTGGCGAGGCAGTCAAAAATATTGAAAATACCGTTTCCAATGTTACATCGTTTGACCCATCTTTGAGAGTTGTTTTTAATCCCAACAAAGAAGAATTAAACAAATGTTTTGCAACAGGCAAAACATTTGCTTTAAAAATAAAGAACGAAAAGTAAAAGCCAATTCTTTTCTGTTGTCGTTTCAAATCGTTTCAATAGGTTTGAAAGGCTTGAAATTTGCAGTTATAGTTTTCTGTTTTCCAAATTCACTTTGTTATTAATGTTTAAGTAAGTATTACTTAGACTTTAAAAGTAAAACTCATAAAACGTTTTTTTGCCCGACAAAAACAATCTTTAAGAAAGGAAAAGGGCCCCAGCGAAATAAAACGGCCAAAGCCCTAAGCGCTACATGGAAAAATTCCTTGAGGCTACTAATTTTAGGCCTAAGTAAACTTCATAGACCGCAATCCGTCATTGTAGCGACGGCAAATCAAAAATCAAAAAAAGCTTTTATGCATTTGTCGCGCTAAGAAATACATGGTTAATCTTATTTCTTTTTACCTTTCTTCACAATCTCTTTAATCTTCACTGGTTTTTTAATAATTTTTTTTACAAGCTTCTTCTTAACAATTTTCTTGACGGATTTTTTTGCCTTTTTCTTCCCACCTCTGCTCATAAGCGATCTTGAAATGTCACCATGTTTGTCAACAAAATAAAGAAAACCTTTTTCTTTATTTACGCCGGCTTTTTCTACTTTTGAAGGTTTTCCACCCTTCTTTCCGCCTCTCGCCATTAGGGCTCTTGAGATGTCGCCCTGTTTATCGACAAAATATAAATAGCCGGGTTCTCTTTTTATTCCGGCCTTGTAAATTCTTTCTGGCATGATGGCCCCCTCTCTTTAAATTCGAATTATTTTCTTCGTCAGTCTCTACTAAATCTGTATTTTACTGGGACATATTTTCTTTCTTTGTAATTATTTTATCCCCAAGCCAAGAGTCAACAATGCTTTTGGAAAACCTGTACTGCCTCCCTATTCTCGAAGCCGGAATCTCTTTCATCCTAATCAAACTGTATATCTTAGACTTACCTATTCCCAAATACTTTGATAGATCCTTGACATCCATTATCTGCTTATCTGGTGCATTTTGTGCTTTTTCCATTTGTTACTCTTCTTTATTATTAAATTTTATTTTGTGCTGAGAATGGTACTAATTTTATTATATTTTGTCAATTTCTCGCGTCATATCACGTAAAATGACACCGAAAAAAGAATCAAAATATCATATATAGGAAAAGACACCGAAAAGGCTCCTAAAAAGAAAAAGGTCGTATTCTTGACAACATTTGTTCCTTATATGAAAATATGCTATCAAACGCTTTGCTAAACCCCATATAGTCAAATCGCTTGAAGTTGCACCACCTTGCAAGCCTAAAAGGTGAGTATATACTCCCTTCATATATCTTCTTATTCTTTATGGTGCAACTTCAAGCGATTTGACTATAGACGGACTTTGTAATGGGAAAAAGGAGTTGGACATTTTAAAGGGAATACCCTTATGTGTTTGGCTACAAGAGGTCTAATATAATCCTTTTTGATGAAATCTTCTTACTCGAACTTCTTATCCCCTTTTGTTAGTGGGTGTTTCTTTGGAAATTGCTCTGATTTTGGTGTTAAGATCACAAAATCCTCATTTATCAATAATAAAGTTGCAAAAACGTGCCAAAAATACAAAAAACAGGAACTATCTCACGGGTAAACAAAGAGAATTTTTATGCCGTAACCAAGACCAGAACAATGCCTGGCCTTGGAGAATATTTAAATCTTAAAACGTCTTTCGCTGGTGTCTTGGATCTTCTGCGAGTTTAATAGATATACGTCTACCTTTAATATCTTTTGAACGCAAAGCCTTAATTACATTATCTACATTTTCTCGAGGAATATTAAAAAATGAAGAGATTGCTGAAATCTTAATGTTCTTTACTAAGTCGCGGCTTATTTTTGCTTCTTCTTCTATAGCATTTATAATATCTTCGGCTCCAACATTGTTTTTTGTACCCACATTTATACACAGTCTTACCATACCGCGATTTGTCGTGCGGGTACCAGCATATTTGTCGTTTGATACATTGGCAAAGACATCGGCTTTTTGTTCTCTTTCTTTCTTTTCAGAATCAAATTTCATTTTGAAAAGCGCCGCTGCAACGCGCAAAGGATCAGTCTCTTTTGAAATTAAAGGTTTTGCCATTTCTATATATTTTTCTAAACCTTTTTCTTTTAAAGTTTCCCTTACTTTATCGACCATTATTCCTTCTCTTGTTTTTCTAACCTCGTCAAACGTTGGAACTTGTATTCTTTTGATATTTACTCTAGTATATCTTTGAATATCCATCAGCTTATAACTATCTCTTCCCGAAGCAAAGCTGTATGCTTTGCCAGTTTTTCCAGCTCTTCCTGTTCTTCCAATTCTATGAACATAATCTTCGTCATCTTTTGGAATATCGTAGTTAAAGACCATACTTATATCATCCACATCGATACCTCTTGCGGCAACATCTGTGGCAATAAGAAATTTTATAGCACCGCTTCTAAATTTTGTCATTACTCTGTCTCTTTGAATTTGACTCATATCGCCGTGAATTGCATCAGCAGAATATCCTATTGCTTGAAGAGAAGAGGCAACTTCGTCAACTCGTTTTTTAGTATTGCAGAAAACAAGCGAAAGTTTTGGACCGTACATGTCAAGACATCTTGTAAGAGCTTCGAACTTTTGGTGTTCTCTAACGTCAAAATAGTACTGTTCAATCAAAGGAGTTGTTGATTGTTCGTTTACGATTCTTATGGTTTCAGGATGACGTTGGTACTTTCTTGTGAGAAATAAGAATTCTTTTGGCATTGTAGCTGAAAAGAAAACAGTTTGTCTTTCTTCAGGCATCTTTCCAAGTATACGTTCTATATCATCTCTAAAACCCATATCAAGCATTTCGTCTGCTTCATCCAAAACTACAATAGACGCAGCGTCAAGTTTTAATGTTTTTCGTTCCAAATGGTCTATAACCCTGCCAGGTGTTCCTATAACAATTTGGACTCCTCCTGAAAGGGCAGTAATTTGTCTATTAATAGGCTGTCCGCCGTAAACAGGCACAATACTTAAGCCTCCCTTATACTTTGAGAATAATTTTAACTCTTCGGCAACCTGTATTGCGAGTTCTCTGGTAGGACATAAAATTATTGCCTGTACTGCTTTATTTTTCACGTTAATCTTCTCCAAGATTGGAATGCCAAAAGCCGCTGTTTTACCAGTACCAGTTTGCGCTTGACCTATAATATCTATACCGCTCATCATTTTTGGTATCGCAAGGCTTTGAATGGGCGTAGCCTCTTCGAAACCTAAATCGAGAATTGCTTTTATTATTTCACTTGATAGGCCTAACTCGTTAAATTTTAATTTTGTCATTCTTAATATTCACCCTTTATGGACTCTTTATGTTCATCATCATTTCACCGTTCACAATAGGGTCGAACATTTGAGACAAAATGACACTCATCCACTAATCCGCGGTTTGTTACTTTAGCTACAACCAGAACCGCATCGTCTCATCCTAAGTTGCCACTCACTACTAACTGTGATTTTCAAACCCGAGGCAAAGCTAGCTGCTCTGCTGTGCCTCAAACTGTACTCATGTGGATCAGGATCAGACATTGAACCATGCTGTAAATGTAGACAAGTTTGGCATGAAGATCCTATATTTTGCACTGTCTTTTTTAATAAATTCGGGATTGTAATATTTTTAATAGACATAGACTCTTTAGGATTTAAGGAATTGGCAACCGTCTTAGTTATTTTGCTTGAAAAGCTTGATTTGCTAAACTCCAATGTTGCTATTTTTTTTATATTCATTTTTGTAAGCCTTGTTTCCATTTTTTTGGCTATCAGGCCACAAAAGACCACAAAAGACACTGAAGCTTTTGTGGAGTAGAAAGAGAGCAACAGATAAAATAGACACGACTTACCTGAAATATCCCAGGAGGGATATTCAAATTTGTCATCGTAAAGTTGTGGTTATTTCAACTACAACAGCTAAATCACTACAAAGTTGCACCCTGCCACATTTTTAAAATGCAGTTGAGTTAGACACAATGGATACTACCTTGTGTCATCTTCTCTAACAAAAAACTACTTTATTTTTGTTAATGTGCAATTTGAAGCGATTCGGTTGTATTTATATTATAACTTTCAACACACCTACCGCATCTATTGTAGCTACGCACCACTTTATAAGCGCCACAAATTGCACCGCTACATCTTTCTTCAGCATCTTAAGCGCCTGAGCGCCCTATTATACATCTTTCGTAATAGAAACTTCTCCTTTTTTGTTAACGCACAATTTGAGGCGACTTGGTTGTATTATATTTCAGCACCTTCGTCACCTCTATTAAATCTGTATTCGTGGTTACGCATCCATCTTTCGTAAGCGCCACAAATTGCACCGCTACATTTTTTCCCCACAACATCTTAAACGCCTGAGCGCCTTCAAAAAAGCACGCAATCCCTACTACAGCTTTTGGGACTTGTTCTTTTATAATACGCTGTATTGCTCTGCCGCCTTTTACAACGTACAAAGCCTGATAGTTCAATTCTTTTACAAGTTTGCTTATCTCGCTTATCTTGCATCCTCCGCATTCAACACAAACATAGCAGCTGTTTTTTTCAACAGCAGCGCAAACCGCAATATTACGCATGCAGTGAGGAACAAAAACAACACGTCTGCTAAATGGAACAGCAGCAAACTTTTTTGCCTGAAGTTTATTTTTTTTACACGTAAAGGCTTTGCAAGAGTCTTCACTACTTTTTTGCGAGATGCATAGCATAACGTCACAATTGTACCAAATATTAACGCAAAAATCAAAAAGTCGCATCATATCGCGCAAGATAACACCGAAAATACTGCCAAAACACTATACTCTAACCTTGGTTGATGCAAGGAGGTTAGAATGAAAAAGGAATTTAAAATGCAACTGCTCAAAACAAAAACAAGACAAGTACTTTAAGGTTTCTAAAAAAGAAAAAGGTCGTACTCTTGACAACTATAAACATGCTATTAAACGCTTTGCTAAACCCTATGTCTCTAAGTTTTAAAAGAAACCATCTTGCTCTTAAACAACATCATCTCTTCCCTTCCTTTTAGCATCCCTTCTTTAAACTCTGATAACAGTTTCTGAACTTATCAACCATCGTCTTCAAAAATTCTGTTCTGATTTTTTAACATTACCTTTGCTAGATCTAGAGAATACAAGAAAATGATAATGTCTTTATTGAATAAAGAAATTTTACTCATATTCGTAAGATTCTTAGTTACTTACGTTATGATTCTCATAATATTAGCGCTCCCATTAGCAACCTTTATAAAGATCTTAATGTCTTCTACAACCTCTTTATCCCTTCTGCTAAACTTATTTTTAAAACCTGCATTGCATCTCTTGAGATGGTGTAAATAAGAGAATCTACCAACACCATTGGTTTTTAAAAGACCCGGTTGCAATTCTTGGAACGTTTTTTACTTTCCAGATTCTTTTTGGGAAGCTTTTATATATTCGGCAGTTTCCATAGCATCTTCAGCATAAGCGTCAGCGCCAATTTCTTTTGCAAATTTTTCGCCACCTATAATTATCTTTGTAGGTACATGCTCTGCATTTCTTAATTTCACAACTGTTTCCATTTCTGGTATTCCAGATTCTTTTTGAAGAGCTTTTATATATTCGGCAGTTTCCATAGCATCTTCAGCATAAGCGTCAGCGCCAATTTCTTTTGCAAACTTTTCCGTTACGGCGGCGCCACCTATAATTATCTTTGTAGGTACATGCTCTGCATTTCTTAATTTCACAACTGTTTCCATTTCTGGCATTGTAGTTGTCATAAGAGCTGAAAGCCCCACCGCAATAGGCTTAACTTCGCGAGCTTTAGCTATTATCGCTCGAGAATCAACATTTATTCCCATGTCTATAACGTCAAACCCATAGCTTTCGAGTACCGCTCCCACTATATTCTTACCTATGTCGTGCATATCGCCTTTAACGGTAGCCATTATAACTTTACCTACGGAAAAGGTTTTGTATCTCTTAAAAGTGGTTTTTACTATTGCAAACGCTGTCTGGGCAGCCTGCGCCGACATAATTATCTGTGGTAAGAAATATTCTTTTGAAGCAAATTTTTCTCCCACAATACTTAATGCTTCTAATACATTATCACTTACCGTTTTAAAAGGATTTGCGTCGCACACGGCAATTTGATTTACAATATCGGTTATCGATTCTTGATTCCCGTTTAAAACTGCAAAATAAAGTTGTTTGTCCAGAGGCAGTTTTTCCGCTTTGACCTCAGGCGACAGCTTTTTAAAAGAAGAAAAAGCCTCCATATATCTAACAGCGCCCTTATCTTTATTTTCAAGTAAATCTTTAGCAAGAGGATCGTCTATTGTCCAATCTTCGTGAGGATTGATAATAGCAAAATCCAAACCAGCTTCTACAGCCATTTTTAAAAATGTTGAAGTTATTGTCTGCCTTGAAGGGAGCCCAAAAGAAACATTTGATACGCCCAAAACAAGTTTGCACTCAGGATATAATTTCTTTGATTCTTTCATTGCTTCTAATGTTTCTTGTATTTGCTCAGGAGAAGAGCTGACAGACAGTACAAGATAATCGAAAATAATGTTTTTGCTTTCCACACCATACCTATCTGCAAAATGCAAAATTTTCTTGGCTATTGCTAATCTTTCTTCCTTTGTTTTTGGTATCCCATTGTCGTCGGTAGTTAAAGCAATTAAAGAAGCCCCGTATCTCTTTACTATAGGTAATATTAAATCTAGTTTTTTTTGCTCGCCGTTGACAGAATTTATAATGGGTCTTCCCGCGCAATTTTTTACAGCTTGCTCTAAAGCGATTGTATCACTTGAGTCTATGCATAAAGGAGTAGAAACTATCTCTTGTATTTGGTTTACAGCATTTGTGAGAAGTTTTTTTTCATCCGCGCCCGGCACGCCCATATTTACGTCCAGAAGATTTGCTCCTGATTGCGACTGTAAACGCGCTTCGTCTTTTACCATAGAAAAACTACCTTTAAGCAATTCTTCTTGAAGTTTTTTTCTATTTGTAGGATTTATTCTTTCGCCAATTATTACAGGTCTTTTAATTTCGTTGATATCAATAGCTTTTACTCTTGTAGAAATAAAATATTTATTTGTTGTTTTTGTGATTTTAGGAGGCTTATTTTTCAATTCATCAGACAAAGCTTTTATAAATTCAGGGGTTGTTCCACAGCATCCGCCAAACATATTGACGCCATAGGAATAAGCTTTTAAACTGGACTCAATAAATTCTTCTTTTGTTTCAGGGAAGTGAGTCTTACGATTTATCAATAAAGGCATTCCTGCATTAGGTTTAAATGATATAGGAAGATTTGTGTTTTCGCGCAATATCTTTGCCAATTCCGCTAAATCTCTTGAACCGATAGAACAGTTTAGTCCAAGCGCATCAACACCCAAACCTTCAACCATTGCAATAAAACTTTTTAAATCGGTTCCGGTAACCGTAATACCATCTTTCGCGAATGTCATTTGAGCAATAATTGCTCCGCTAAAATTATCTTTTGCGGCAAGAATTGCAGCTTTCATTTCTTTTATTTCCGTCATGGTTTCTATAACTATAATGTCTGCGTTGTGTTTTTGCAATAAAGACGCTTGCATCGCAAAAGAATTATAGGCTTCGTCAAAAGGCAATTCACCCAAAGGCTCTATATACTCTCCTATTGACGATATATCACCAGCCACAATTGTTTTAGGGGATATTTTTCTTATTAAATCTATTCCTGATTTTACTATGTCATTGGCTTTGTCCAACAAACCATACTGTTTTAATCTTATAGGGTTTGCGCCAAAAGTATTTGCAAGCAGTATATCGGCTCCTGCATCAATGTAAGAAGAATAAATATCTGTCATTCTTTCAGGGAATTTGATATTTAATTCTTCAGGAATTACAACATCTTTAAGATATTTTTTCTTTTGCAATTCCGTACCAGTAGCGCCGTCCATTATCAATACACTGTCTTTTAATATGTTTAAAAATTTTTGTTTTTCCATTTTTATCCCTCCATCAATATTTGTTATTCCTATTAGATACTAAGATACTAAACTAAGTGTTTATGTAATGGATATTTACACAAGGAATTTAGCACAAAATTGCAAAAATGCATTACAATAAAAATCAAAAATCATCATAGCCAACCCTCCAGAAAATTTTAAAAACTTAAAAAAAATAACAATCTCTAAGCCAAGAAAAAGCGATTGCAACGACAACCGATAGAATACGTATCTTTCATGCGCTTGTCATCTCCTATCACCCCCTCTTTTATGTTATTTTGCTAAAAAGGAACGTGTCCATTTTGACTCTAATGCCATCTATCTTATATTTTTATTTTGATAAATTTCAAATTTCAAGAGATTTTTAGAGAGACGCTCTTGCACATATTGGGTACGTCTAAAAGTCATGGTTTTTGGTAGGTTTTCGTATTTATCGTACTCTGTTATCTCGTCGTAAAAACAATGTCAATTGTTAAAACAAGTTCGAATTGACAGTGGCTTTGCTACCATGAGTTTTTAGAGAGATCCCTTTTTGACAGGCTCCAGGATGAGCTCGATCTTACATAATCTGGCAAAATAAAAAGACGATTAAAAATTATTGGCTCCCGTGAAGTTCTCCGTACGGAGAGAGAGCGTTTTCTTTCTAATCGTCTACTTGCTTCCAAGCAGGAAGGAACATTCACGCAAGCCTCCCTGACGTTATTTAAATTTAGCACTGACAACTGTTCTATTAACGTTACGAATATTTTTTCTGCTCATCCTTCTTTCTTACCACCCCCTAGTGGACAGATTGTACATTTGTATTAACAATTTGTCAAACCTGCATTGGTTAGATACATAGCGTTGACAATGTTAGAATTTTTTTGTAAAATCGGCCATTCGGTTGCGCGCGCATACCGGCATACCGGAAAATACACATTTTTGGAGGGACTACTTATGGCGGACATAAAATCTTTTCGTGCGCTTAGATATTCAAAGGAAACGATTACCAATTTCATCTGCCCCCCTTATGACGTTGTAAATGATGATGAAAAAGCAAAACTTCAAAAACTCTCTCCTTTCAATATTATAAATATTGAGCTGCCTGATTCTCGAGACAAGAGAAATAAATATCAAAATGCTGCTGATTTATTGCGATCATGGCAGGACGAACGCATTCTTGAACGGGATAAAATTCCAGCCTTGTATTTTTATGAGCAGATTTTTGAAGATCATGGGATTACAATGACCAGAAGAGGTTTCTTTGCTTCTTTAAAATTGGATAACCCTCATTCTGATAAAGGTTCAGTAAAACCTCATGAAAAAACTCTTACAAAACCTAAGTTCGACAGATTAAATCTTTTAAAGGCAACGAAAACAAATATAAGCCCAATTTTTGGTTTGTTTGAAGATAAAAATCGTACGGTTGTAGGTATTTGTAGAAAAATAACAAGAAGAACTCCATCGGTGACTGCAAAAGATAGAGAAAGAGTCTTTCATAAAATGTGGGTTGTTACCGACAAAGATATAATTGAAACATTAGAAAAATATTTATCAACAAAAGAAGTGTTTATAGCGGACGGTCATCATAGGTACGAAACTGCGTGGAACTATTTGCAGGAAAGAAAAGAAAAGGATAACAACTATTCACGAGATAAAGAGTACAATTATGTTTTAGCTTATTTGTGCCCGATGGAAGATCCTGGTATTTCAATTTGGCCTACACATAGAGTCATCAAAGCGCCTGAGGATTTGGAATCAAATATTGAAAAATATTTTGATGTACATTCTGCGAACGATTTTCAGGAACTTTCTAAAAAAGAAATACAGCCGATGATGATTTTTAAAGACAATAAATACAGGGTTTTGACAATTAAAAAAGAATCTTTTCTAAAGAAAGCCATGCGTGATAAATGCAAGGCTTATAGAAATCTGGCAGTGAGCGCTTTGCATTATGTACTTATTCCCAATGTTGATGCTTCAGAATTTACTTATGTAAAAGATGAAAAAGAAGCTGTGTTGAATGCGAAAAAAACAGGAAGAATTGCAATTATAGTTCCTGCTACTCCGGTTGAATCTTTAAAGGCAATCAGTTTGAAGAATGAAATGATGCCCCAAAAATCAACATATTTTTATCCTAAACTTGCCAGCGGAGTAGTTATAGCCTGCATAAAATAGAGGATGTAGGTTGGTAATAGATATTTTTTTAGTAATCAGTGTAGTCTTAATAGCTTGGCTCGGCTGGTCTGCCGGTCTTGTAAGAGCTTTTTTTGCTGTTCTTGCAGGATTTATGGCAACTTTTGTTTCGGCTAATTGTTCATATCAAGAGGGCCTGAACGTTTATCTTGTCTTTATAGTAACAGCGTTATTTGTTATTATGCTTGGAGCTTTAATTCTAAGGGTAGTTAGTTTTTTTTATCTTAATATTTTGGATAGATTGGGTGGTGCATTACTAAGTGTGTGCGTTTGGCTTATTGTATCTATAAATATTTTAATTCCTACAATAACTCGAGGGACTCATAAATTGGACAAATCAACAAGTACGATTTATACCGCTATTTCTGATACAATACAGTCAAAATTCCTATATTTACAGATTATGTACCTCCTTTGCTTGAAAGGAAAGTTGTGAAACGACAAAAATGAAAGATATTTGTTGAATAAAAATTGAAAAAAGGAAAATTTTATTTTTAAAAAAGGTAAAAACAAATGAGTAATGTAAGAGTAAGATTCGCACCGTCTCCGACTGGTGATTTGCACATAGGTGGAGTTCGTACTGCTTTGTTTAATTGGCTCTTTGCCAAGAATAAAGACGGGAAATTTATTGTAAGAATTGAAGATACTGATGAAGTTCGTTCAACAGAAGCGTCTGTCAAAGTTATATTAGATGCTATGAAATGGCTAAATCTTAGTTGGGATGAGGGTCCCGGTAATGAAGTTTCTAAGTATGCTCCTTATTATCAAATGGAACGTAAAAATCGTGGAATATATCAGAAATATGCTGATGAACTTGTTGCCAAAGGTTTTGCGTATCCTTGTTACTGCACTCCCGAAGAAGTTGATGAAATGAGAAAAAAAGCGCAAACTGATAAACTTCCTCCAAAGTATGATGGCAAGTGTAGAAATTTTATGTTTGAACAAAGAAAGCAAAAAGAAGCAGAAGGAAGAAAAGCTGTTATAAGATTTAAAATGCCTAAGACAGGAACGGTGGTTTTAAACGATCTTATAAGAGGTAGGGTGGAATTTGATAATTCTTTACTTGACGATTTTGTTATTATGAAAACAAACGGCGTACCCACGTATAACTTTGCGTGTGTCATTGATGATTACCTTATGGAAATGACACATATCTTAAGAGGCGATGATCATATTTCAAATACGCCTCGTCAAATACAGATTTATAGCGCTTTAGGCTGGAAAATACCTGAATTTGCGCATATGCCCATGATTTTAGGACATGATGGCACCAGGCTATCAAAAAGACACGGACATACGTCTGTTTTAGAATATAGAAAAGAAGGTTATTTGCAGGAGGCATTAATAAATTATCTTGCTCTGCTTGGTTGGTCAACTGAAGACAGTCAGCAGGTTTTTACGATAGAGGAAATGATTCAAAAGTTTTCCATAGAAAGATGTGGTGTAAGCCCGTCTACTTTTGATCCGGCAAAGCTATTGTGGCTTAACGGCGAAAAAATTCGTTCAAAAACTTTGGGACAGGTATATATGCTGTTTATAGATTGGCTAAAATATACAAATAACGAAAAACTTATAGATGGTTGGGACATTGAACTGTTAAAAAAAGCTATGGCATTGGAGCACGATAAAATAAAACTTCTTAAAGATATTCCGCCTCTTGTAGATTTCTTTTTTACAAAGGATGTGGATTATAAGGAAGAAGCAGTTCGGAAAGTATTACTTTCCGATAAATCAAGGGATAATGCCAAACTTGTTTTAACGGAAAGTGTTTCAAGACTCAACAATCAAGATAATTTTTCTTCTGATGCTTTAGAGCAGTATGCAAGAGATTTAGCTTTGGAAAGAAATATAAAGACAGGCCAGGTGTTTCATCCTATCAGAGTAGCAATCTCAGGAAGAACGCAGGGTCCAAGTTTGTTTCATATGATGGAATTGATGGGAAAAGAAGAAGTTGTTAGAAGGATTGGTATTGCAATAAACAAGTTCTTTTAACAATTTAGGGCAGATAAAAGAATACAAAACAACAAAATAAAACTTCCAAAACATGTTTATTGATGACCCCCCAAAGAACTTAAAAATAAAATTAAGTGTAAAAAGTCTTGAAAATAACAAGAATAACCGCTTATAAAAAGTGTTGCAAGACAGAATTAAATGGAAGATACATTGGAGGCAAGGGTAGGTGGGGGGGGTACAAGAGATAGTAAGACAAGTAATACTTTAAAGTATTACGTTGTAAAAATAACATCGGGTACCAAAACCAAAGGCATAGCAACAGCAACTTGTTAAAGTTTTTAGAGGCACCCACTTACTTTTGGCTGTGCCGACCAGACAGGAGAAGATTTTGAGGAACTGGTTGATTCTATAAAGCGCTATCTATCAAACTATTAAACGTAAAATCAAAAAAGTTAACATAACAGATACTTCCTGCTTGTACAGATATGACATACATGAATTTGCTAAATATCCCGATTCAAAGTATCACATTGTAAGTATCATAGAAACCTATAAAACGATACATATTAGAAATCCTATAGGCGCAAAAGCAATTTGTTAGAATACGTTCCCTTTTTGACACTGCTGTAAAGAATGGACAAAAGTGTGTTTGGAACTTTATTGGGGTTAGCTGTTGCCCTGAGTAGTTACAAAGATTTATAAAGGTGATGTCTTGTGTCAAAGGAGACGCTGTGAAAAAATAAAACTACAGGTAAAAAGTAATGCAGCTCGTTTATTAAAAGTCTGTCGCCTGTTGTTGTTTTAGTTCGTTTGTCTTTGTTTGACAAAAGTACAATCAATATGTTACAAGATTCCGCACAAGCGCATGAAATCTTGTATTTTATGCTACAACAGCTAGATAATAATGCTGTATTGTCTATTGACACCAAAGATGTCAATCTAAACCTCCGTTAAAATGTAATAAAAATGCTTGCGTACGCGTAATAAATAAATGTAAATGGGAGGTTGTAAAGATGAAACTTAAATATCGCCAATACAGAAGGCAAAAATCACAAAAAGTAATAATTGCAATTGTTTTATTTGCCCTTACGTTGAGCTCGTGTATGAATTATCATAGAAAAACTATGGATGAGAGTGAAAGTAACTTAACTCCAACTTCAACCATAACCACAACTCCAACTTCAGCTTCAAATCCAGCTTCAGCTCCAACTATAACTCCAACTTCAACTCTAAATCTAACCGATCTCGACACTCTTATCAATGCTCTCCCCGCCAACCGTCTCTACCCCGATGCTAAACCTAAACCCATCCTAGCTACTGCTGTCAAAGCTATCAAGCATGCCTACGCTGTTGCCGATCGCCCCGCTTCCGTTGACAAGATCGCCTTCGCCACTGCCAAAAACTACGCTTCCGACGCCTGCGCCGCCTATCATGCCGCCATCCGCGCCGTATGTGTCACCCAGACCGCCCTCGATGCCGCCGACGCCAACTGTGCCGCCGCCCACGACGCCACCATCGCCGCCCTCGAGCCCGCCGAAGCCTCCAAACGCGCCAACGAGGTCCGTGCTAGAGACCGCGCCGAATTATTAGGCCACACCAGCTACTCCTGGAGTGCCGACGAAAATCTCAGACACGACACCAAGAAGGCTTTCGACGCCTACACCACCGCCTACAAGGCCGCCCGCGCCGCCATCGACGCCCGCGAAGCCGCTATAATTAATTTCACAGCCGCTGCAATCGCCCTCGCTGCTGCCGAATCCGCAGAACGTATCGTCGCCAAAGTTGTCGGCATCACTCCTAACGACCGTTACCTCGACCCCGGTGTCGTCACTGACGCCCGTGCCGCCGCCGTCCGTGCCGCTGACGACGCCCGCGCCACCGCCGATGCCCTCCACAGCGCCGCCCGTGCGAGGGGCGTCACCCTCTCTGCATTCATCGGCGGCATCACCGCCGCCTTAACCTCCGACGCCTGCACCATCATTCTCAATCCCTTAATCAGCGCTGGGCTTGCCTTTGCCGCCACTGTCGTCACAACCGCCGCACACTCCGCCGCCGCCACCGACGTCCACGACGCCCGCTACGACGCTCGCGTATCGGGTGCCTTTGCCGACGTCACTTCCAAACTTGTTGAAAAAATCAGAGACTTAGAAGCTTTTTACAACAAAACCAAAAAAGTCTAGGGGTATTAGTTGTTAAAACCAACGTCTTGCGGTCTAACATACACATCTTATTGCACTTGCTGGACCGCGCAACTTGATTCATAAAGGTGGTTTTATATATGATTGTTAAACTATTGTCCCGCAGCTTGCTGCGGGGGGGAGGGGGGGGAGCAGCTTAAAGTAGTACAATTAGGCTATGGAAACGCTTAAAGGACAGACAGACAGACAGCATAGCGCATATAAGATACACTAGACCTCTTGCATAACTAACACATAAAAGTACAATAGAAGTACTATGAAGCAAAAAGAAAGCAGACAGGTCAAATGGAATGGGTTTAGTATTAATGAAAGTAAAGAAAGTGACATTTGACAAAACAAAGGATAGTCGGGAGTAAGAAAAGATAGGGGGAGTGGGTGAGCAAAGAGAAAATTGAGTATAGCAAAAATGGTAAAGATGATGTTTGAGTACTTTAGGACAATATCGGACGTATTATTAGACCTGAGACAGTTACAATGTCAGCAAAAGTTGTGCATATAGGACTAAAAGCGCGTAGAAGAAGTATTAATAATAGTGGGGAATATGCTAGATGGGAATAGGTATTGATAAACAAAGCGCTAGAAGTAGAAGTAGCAGTGATTATGCTAGAGATTGATACAAAGACTTCAAAAACAGCGAAAGTGGCGAAAGCGAAAAGAATAATAGACATACAAAACCGTTAGTCGAAAGTCCAGAATCCGCAAGTGCTGTTATCACTGCGCTTGTTCATGGCAAAACTTCAATTTTTATGCCCCTGTTTATTGTTTCTTTAACTAAAACATATCCCGGATCTGAGATAGCCGGAGTGCCCGCATCAGAAACAAGAGCAACTTTCTTACCACTTTCCAACTTACCCAATATCTGGTCAAGTCTGCGCCGTTCATTAGACCCCTTGTACAACTTTGAGTATTAAATTTTAGAATTACAAATACCTGAAACCCTGAGTTAAATCGCAGTCCAAAGGGTCTTTTGCGATTCCTGTATTATTCTGTACTATCGGCACTTATGGAT
>BNVV01000005.1 GCA_025998355.1 Endomicrobiia bacterium | reverse complement strand
TGCAGTTTTAAAATTATATACTTCAAGTCTTAAATTAAATTTCAAGTCCAAAGCGTTTTCTTTCTTCTACTTCCGTATCTGGTTAGATATTACTTTTAAGTCCTAAATCTTTTCAAAGTGTTTGTGCCAGTTTATTCTTATAGTTATTCTATTAGATCTTGCACAACTAAGTATTAAATTCAAGGAGTAACAAATACCTGCAACCCAAGTTAAATCGCAGTCCAAAGCGTCTTCTGCGATTTTTATATCTATTCTGTACTATTTTGGACCTTTTAACAAATACTATAATGTTTTCTACTATAGTCAAATCGCTTGAAGTTGCACCGTAAAGAATAAGAAGATGTATGAAGAGAGTTATACTCATCTATTAAGCTGTAAGATGGTGCGACTTCAAACGATTTGACTATTAGTTCCAAACACACACCCTATTTCCAACAGTGTTTTTGAGGGATTGTTCTTTATGTATTTAGCTAACTCTTCCACGCGCAATTTCTTCGGTCGTCTTATCTTGCTATTATAGGCTTCAAGCTGTCTAGCTTTTGCTCACTTACTCCACAGATACAGTTGTCATATATAATATCCTGTTTAAATATATTGCACATCTGCGTCTATATCCTTCTTGTGCATAATCCAATACTCGTTGTCTTAAATCTAATGAATATGTCCTTAGTATATACACTCCTCCTATCAAAGATCAACCATTTTATCACCTCTTATATCAATGTTAAGTTAGTTTATAAATACGTTAGAGTCATTTAGTCGTTACACCCCCACCTAGAAAACTTACAAAAACAAAAGGAGTGTTTCCAAACAAAGAATCTTTGCTTAAAAGTCTATTTTTAGGTATTAGCAGACTTGAAAAAGGGACTAGCAAAGTACAAAACCTGAGATGAAATTTACAGTCAACTTTTAACTATTTTCAGCAAAAATTAAACATGCCAAAAGGCAATTTTACGCGGGTCAGATTGACAGCATTCCATAACTGGAATACACAATTTTAGAATTGTAGACTTGAAAAAGAAGTCTAATAACTACTCTGTTTCTAATTGTAATCCAAGATCTTCTATCATTTGTCTGTCTATAGTAATGTCTCTGCCGTCAGTGGTAAGATATCCGCCCGTCATCATGCCGTTAGCTCCCGCTTGAAATATCCAAGATTGCAAATCTCTTAAATGCATTTCTCTACCGCCGCAAACCATGATATCGGGAGTTTGAAGAATTATTCTAAAAACTGTTAGCGTTTTCAGGATTTCAGTAGGTTTCATAGCGGGTAAATGTTCCAACACAGTTCCTTTAATTGGCATAAAAAAATTCATAGGAACGCTGTCAGAACCGATTTCTTTTAAAGTAAAGGCCAAATCTATTCTGTCCCTAAGGCTTTCCCCTATGCCAAACAACCCGCCTGAACAAAGCTTAAACCCAAATTTTTTAGCTCTTTTTAATGTGTCAACTCTTCCATGATAATTGTGTGTTGAGCAAATGTTAGGATAAAAATTTTCTGATGTTTCGAGATTGTGATGTATTTTTTTTATGCCGACCTCTCTTAATTTTATAAAACTTGCGTCGGATATTCTTCCTATAGACACGCCCAAGCGCGATACCTTTTCATGTTTTTTAAACATTTTGCAAAGTTCCGATATTTCTTCGTCATTTAAAGAATTTCCGCTTGAAACAATACCAAAACAACCCACATTTTCCAATGCTTGTATGGAAACTTCTTTGATTTTTTCGGGATCAATAAGAGGATAAACTTTGACATCAGCCTTATTAAAGCTCGATTGCGCGCAAAATTTACAATCTTCACTGCATTGCCCAGACTTTGCATTTACAATTGAACAAATTTTTACCCTGGCACCTTTGTGTTTTTTTCGGATTTTTGAAGATGCTAAAAAAAGGTCTTCTAGATCAATATCAAAAAGCTCAAGAGCCTCTCCTTTTGTGATTTGTTTGCCGTTTAAAATTTCGGATATTAAATTTTCCACTTATTACACCATGTCCTGTTTTGTGATGCATAACAACTAAAAAGCACACCTAATTTTTAATACTCCCGTCATCCACTTTCTTGCTTGTGTTATATATATTCCTGCCCGTCCATATCTACATCCAGTTCTCATATTTTTCCGTTTGTTCCTATTTCACACGCCCGGCTACTCCTTCAAAAAACATTGCTTTTCTTAGTTTTGGTTATGACATCAAAAATTCTCCAATGTTTGCCCATGACAATTCCTAGCCTTTCGTATTTTAACACATTTTGCGACTTTTTTGATAAATAGGGAAGGATTTCTTATGCTTTCAAACACCAAGACAAGAAGAACCCCACTTAATCTGGACACTAATATCCCGCATCAGCAACTAGGCTTGCGTTCTTTACTTGTCGCGCGATAACTTCAAATCTTGAGACAACGACCGGTAAAGCATGTATTTTTAATGCGTTTGTCGTTTACCAACTATAATTTAATGACAACAACATCCACTGGAACATTTATGTTTTTTATATCCCGATGTTTCTGAGCACAAATCAGCAGCACAATTTGACGAAGAAGAAGGTGATGTGGCTAAAAAACTTGAAAATTGCTTTGCAACTTCAGTACTTTTGCATTTAGGACACTCTGTATTTTCTTTGCTAAAAACAAGTGCTTCAAATTTTTCGTTACATTTTTTACAGATAAATTCAAATAATGGCATAAAATTATCCTATCTCCTTGGTCTTGAAAAACGTTTAAATCCTAAAACATCTTTCTTTGGTGTCTTGAACATCACAGCCAAATCACTTGAAGTTGCACTGTAAATAATAATATGAAGGAGTATACTCACCCTTTAGGCTTGAGAGATGGTGCAATTCCAGGCGATTTGGCTATAACTCCCATATCTCTAAGAGATGTCTTCTTATTTACGCTAGCACCTCTATGTGACTTCTGTCGCTTGTGTTAAACATAATCTTCGAACTTCGACTTTTTTACAAAAAACGCTCTCAAGGTAAATCTTCTAAACAATCTCATTTGCATAGCTAATAAACTACTCCAAATTATTTTCTCTTTGCTTAAATACAAACACTCTTACGACCCCGCTAGAGTCCTTGTTAATAACTAACTCTTCTCTTCTCTCCTCTCTTTCTTTTTTGTTCTTTGACTACTTTATATTTCCTTCTTCTTACTGCAGGATGTCTTATGTTATTTTTGCTGCCTAAGTCATTGTAGCATAAAATATAAGATTTCATGCGTTTGTGTAGAATCTTAGGATTTTTGTCAAACAAAGACAAACGGATTAAAACAACAACAGGCTTTTAACAAACGGTATGTTTTTATATATAAAATCATCTTTTTTGAGTGTCTCTGAAAATCAATTGTTTTTGTAGATTTTCGTATTTGTCATGCTGGCCTTGTTGTAAGGCACACCGTCGCAAAAATAACTAGAGCCACTCAAAACAAAGGCACGGTTGACAGTTGCTTACTAGAGTTTTTAGAGACACCCTTTTTGTGGTTTTGCCATATCCTTGCCACAAACCTCAAATTCTAACGCGACAAAAAAGTCCAATATGTATTTTTAGATTTTACAGGTTTGCAACGCGCTGGCTTACACAAATTAAGTCCACAAATCGCCGCATAACGAAGTATGAATCTAAAAGATGCAGCAAAAATTATTCTACGGTAACAGATTTTGCCAAATTCCTCGGCTGATCCACATCACATCCAAGCAAAACGGCAATATAATAAGCCAAAAGTTGCAACGGAACAACAGTTACCAAAGGGGAAACGAACTCATCAGTTTTAGGAACATAAATCACGTGATCACTTTTGCGCTTAATTTCTTTATCAGATTCATTTGCCACAGTTATAATAGTACCGCCTCTGGCTTTCACTTCTTCTATGTTTGAAACCATTTTGTTATATACCTTACTTTCAACCGCTATGGCAACTATAGGCATAGACTCGTCAATTAAAGCTATTGGTCCATGTTTCATTTCGCCTGCAGCATAGCCTTCAGCGTGTATATACGATATTTCTTTTAGTTTTAAAGCGCCTTCAAGTGCGACAGGATAATTTACAGATCTACCCAAATACAAGAAATCTCTTTGGTGCGCAAAGACCTTTGCAATATCATTTATAGATTCGGCTTTTTTTAAAAATTCGCCAATCTTTGCTGGAACGTCCCATAATTCTTTTAAATATTTTTTTAATTCTTTATTTGTAAGAGTCTCTCTTTTATGCGCAAAATCTAAAGCAAGAATATAAAGAGTTGTAAGCTGTCCTGCAAAAGCTTTTGTAGAAGCAACGCCTATTTCAGGACCACAATGCGTATAAAGTATATGTCTTGCTTCGCGACCCATGCTTGAACCTACAACATTGCATATGGCAAGCGTTCGACAGCCTCTGTTTTTTGCAAGCCTTAAAGCCGCTAGAGTATCAGCCGTTTCACCAGATTGCGAAACAACAATAATTAAAGTATTTTCGTTTAAAATAGGTTCTCTGTATCTAAACTCTGAGGCCATATCAACTTCTGTTGGTATTTTTGCAAAGTTTTCGAATAAAAATCTTGACACAAGTCCGGAATGATACGATGTCCCACAGGCTAGAATATAAATATTTGATATCTTTTTGATATCTTCTTCTTTAATTTTAATTTCTTCTACGCAAACTCTGCCTTCATCAGGATAGATTCTGCCTCTGAAAGTATCTTCTATTGTACGAGACTGTTCAAATATCTCTTTTAACATGAAATGTTTGTATCCGTCCTTTTCAGCTTGAATGGCATCCCATTGTATGTTTTTTACTTCTCTCCCTTTTATATTATTATTAATATCCGTTATGATTATTTTATCAGAAGTAATTTCCGCTATATCGTCGTTTTCAAGAAAAATCATATCACGTGTGTAAGGAAGCAATGCGGTAATATCCGAAGCTATAAAATTTTCGCCTTTTCCAATACCAATAATCAGAGGCGCATCTTGTCTTGCGCAAACTATTTTACTAGGTTTGTCTTTACATATTATTCCAAGTGAATAAGAACCTTTTACTTCACTCAAAGTTTTTTGGACTGCGTGCAGCAGATTATCTGTGTAATGTTTTTTTATAAGATGAACTATTACTTCCGTATCAGTTTCAGATTTAAACTCCTTCCCATCTTTTTGAAGTTTAGCTCTCAGCTCGATATAATTTTCTATTATGCCGTTATGTACTATAGCAACACTTTTGGTAGAATCTGTGTGTGGATGAGCATTTTCTTCAGATGATTTGCCATGAGTAGCCCAACGTGTATGACCTATACCTATGTTTGCGCTTAGAGGATTTTTTGCAATACTTTCTCTAAGATTGCAAAGTTTTCCTACGTTTTTTCTTATCTGCAGCTCGTTGTCTACAATAACAGCAATACCGGCAGAATCGTATCCTCTGTATTCAAGTTTTTTTAAACCTTTTAATATTATATCAACCGCATTCCTCTTACCTACATAACCAACAATTCCACACATATTTTAGTCCTCATTAATAAGCTCTTTCATATCTCTAACCGCTGTCTCAAGACCTGTAAATACTGCTTTTGCTATAATTGAAAAACCTATATTAAACTCGTTCATGCACGGAATTTTGCAAATTTGTCCGGCATTCGTATAGTCCAGTCCGTGACCTGCATTTAATAAAAGACCTTTCTTCACAACCTCGTTTGAGGTTTTTGAAATTCTTTCCATTTCTGCTTTAAATTCAACAGAATCAGCCCCATTTTCTTTAAAAAACTTTGCATACTTCCCTGTATGAAGTTCTACGGCGTCTGCTTCTATCTCGCTGCAAGATAACACCTGGTTTGTATCAGCGTCAATAAACATACTTACAACAATCCCTGCTTTTTTGAGTCTTGCAACGATATTAGCAAGACGTTCTTTACTAGCTTTGACATCAAGTCCACCTTCTGTGGTAAGTTCCTGCCTTTTTTCTGGAACCATACAAACAAAATCAGGTTTCACGTCTATAGCAATTTTAACAATCTCTTCACTTGCCGACATTTCAAGATTTAATTTAGTTTTGATAGATTTTCTTAAACCGTAAACATCAGAATCCTGAATATGTCTTCTATCTTCTCTTAAATGTATAGTTATCCCATCTGCTCCTGCTTTTTCGCATACTGCGGCAGCTTCAATTAATGACGGAAAGCCTTCTTTTCTTGCTTGTCTTATGGTTGCTATGTGGTCTATATTTACACCAAGTTTTATCATTTTGCTTATCTCCTTTTACTCATCTATACAAGAAATTAAAAAGCACTCCGTCAGCCCGCTTCGGTCTTGCTATTTTTTAGCAAGCGCAGCCTAGTACAGAAGTTAGTTGGCTATCTAGCAGCGCAATAACAACGATCAAAAATCATTTAATAGAACTTATTTCTTTTTCAATGCTGTCTGTTATATCCTCAGCTATCATTTTAATTTTTTTTGCATCTTTACCTTCAATCATAACTCTCAAAAGATTTTCAGTACCCGAATATCTTACAAGCACTCGTCCGTCTGCTCCTAGCAGCTTATTATAATATTTAATAAGTTTATGCGATTTCGAAAGTTTTTTGACAGGAATTTTCACTGAAACTTTTTTATTTACTAAAACCTGCGGAGATTTTTCAATTACGTTCATAAATTCCGACATAGTTTTATTTGTATCACATAACGCTGAAAGAAGCATAATAGCGCTTAACATTCCGTCACCTGTAGTTGAAATATCTTTAAATATAAAATGTCCCGACTGTTCCCCCCCTAGTGATGATCTATATTTTTTTGTATCTTCCATAACATATCTGTCGCCAACTTTTGAAGATACTACTTTTATTTTCTCACGTTTCATAAACTGTAAAAGACCGATATTTGCCATTACAGTAGTAACTAAAATATTATTCTTAAGTTTCTTTTTACTTTTTAACCAAACTGCCATTGAAGCAAGAAAATAATCACCATCTCTTACAACGCCGTTCTCATCAATACACATTAACCTATCGGCATCGCCGTCAAAAGTAAACCCGCAAAAAGCTTTAAATTCTTTGACTTTATTTGCAGCATATTCAGGATACAGCGCACCACAATTCAAATTTATATTTTTACCGTTAGGCTTAATATTAAAAGCGACCACTCTTGCACCAAGTTTTTTAAAAATATAAGGCGCAGATTTATAAGACGCTCCGTTAGCGCAATCTACTACTATTGTTTTTCCTTTAAGATCAACCCCCCCAGAAAAATTTTTAACAATAAAATTTTCATAAAGCTTTGAAAGGCCAAAATCTTCTTTTGCAAATATTTTTTTAATCTTAACAACTGTTTTAGCATTAAGATATTTATTTATTTGTCTTTCAATTTTTTCTTCTATTGAATCAGAAAGCTTAAACCCTCTTGAATTGAAAATTTTAATTCCATTGTCAATGTAAGGATTATGGCTTGCGGATATAACTATTGCAGCCGAATATTCACCGTTTCTTGCTAACAAAGAGGCTGCAGGCGTTGGCATAACGCCTCCAAAAACAGAAACTACACCGGCGCTAGCAATACCTTTTGCCAGTTCTTTTTGTATTCTTTTTCCAGATTCTCTTGTATCGCGTACAATGAGAATACGCTTTTTGCTCTTTAGAATTTCAGCTATAGATCTGCCAGTGATTTCTAAAGTTCGATTATCAAAAGGAAATACTGAAGCATCGCCTCTTATACCATCTGTCCCAAATAGTTTCATTTACATGTATCCCGCATACGCATACAACCAGACAAGAATAGCAAGCACTAGGGCAAGAAGTTTAAGCTGCCAATCTTTTTTTATTCTGCTATATAATTTCTTCATTTTGATGTCAAAACCTCACCTTTTGAATTAATTATTTCTTTAAGCTCTGAGGCCGATATATTACTGTGTAAATTTCCTTCATATGCAATAGATATACGCCCTGTTTCTTCAGAGACAACTACTATTATTGCATCCGTTACTTCGCTCAAACCAAGAGCAGCTCTGTGTCTTGTTCCGAATATCTTTACATTTGTATTATGACTTAACGGAAGCAAACAACCTGCCGCTGAAATCTTACCATTAAATATTATCACTGCTCCGTCATGCAAAGGAGCCGATTTATTTTTAAAAATTGAAAGCAATAATTCTTTCGAAATATCAGCGTTTAAAGATACTCCGGTTTCTGTATAATTTTTTAAACCTATCTCATTTTCTATAGCTATAAGCCCACCCATCATAGACGCACTTAAATCTTCTGCAGTTTCAACAATGTCTGCAACGTAAGAATCTTGTGTTTGAGATTTTGAATTCCAAAGTCGTCCGCCAAGTCGTCCGCCAACTTGAGCAAAAATATTACGAATTTCAGTCTGAAATATAACCGCAAATATAATAACTGCCGCAAGCCAAAACTTCTCTAAAAGCCATGATAAAGCTTTAAGATGTAAAACATCCCGGGCTACTACTGTAAGCCCTAATACAAATAGTATACCAACAACAACTTGTATTGCCCTTGTTCCTTTTATAACAAGAATAAGTCTATAAAATATTACTGTCAGTACAAGTATATCTAAAACATTTACTATGTACGCCCTGTAAATATGCAGCATTGTTCCCATCACACGCCTCTAAAAGTTTCAATTATTTTCAAAACATTTATTGTTTCCTTTACATCATGCACCCTTATAATATCTGCCCCGCAAAGGACAGTAAGAAAATTCGCAACAATAAATGCTGTTTTATCTTCACCAGCAAGAGTTCTTACAAATCTTTTTCTAGATACCGCGCCTACAACAGTCCCAAGCGTTGAAAAAACATCCATATTTTTTACTAATTCAATGTTATGTTCTACAGTCTTTCCAAAACCATGCCCAGGGTCAACTGCAATACGCTCTTTTTCTATGCCAAAATCCATTGCATATTTTTTACGTTCCGCTAAAAATTCATATACTTCAGAAGTACAATTTTTATATTCAGGACTTTCCTGCATATTTTTGGGTATCCCTTTCATATGCATAAGTATCACGCCTGCCTTTGTATCCGCTACAAGCTTTGCAAGTTTTTCTTTACCTTTTCTTAAAGCAAAAATATCGTTTACTATATCAGCGCCTTCCAAAAGAGCAGCTTTTGCAGTTTCGTATTTATAAGTATCAACTGAAATCGGAATTTTTACATTTTTTCTTATTTTCTTAAGAGTGGGAATAAGTCTATTTATCTCTGTTTTTGCATCTATGAGTTTAACACCTGGTCTTGATGACTCCGCTCCTATGTCTATTATTTGTGCGCCAAGCCTTTCAAACTCAACTACTTGCGCGCAAGCTTTATCAGAATCTGTAAGCCCGTCTCCCGAAAAAGAGTTTGGATCCATATTTACAATACCCATCACGACAGGATTTGATAGATCAAGCGACTTTTGTCTATATTTAAAAATTTTCTTTTTGTTTATTACTTCCTCTAGTTTCAAAGCTACTTCTTTTAACCCAAACGGCTGCAAACGAAATTTGACTATTAACTTCTCAACTTGACTTAAATTTGCAAAAAGGACCAAATCAGAAATACCTTGTTTAAACCTGCTTATATTTTCATTTATTGCTGCATCCGTGCCAACAGAAATAGCTTCCTGCTTTAAAATATTTGCAGCTCTATTATCTATACCCTCAACAACTACAGCGTTCAAAAGACTTTTTTTGGCAAGAAGAGTGCATGCAAAAGAACTGCAACCCACGTTTTTGATAAGTCTTAAAGCATCGTTGAAGTTATTAATTACTGCTTTTCTTATAATCATTCATTACCTATTTACATTGTCGACTCGCATAATTAACAACAACAAACAAATCTACAACCCTTTAAGTAAAGACATAACTTCAGCTCTAGTTCTTACATCTTTTAAAAATATACCGCGCATGGCGGAAGTAATCATTTTTGATCCCTGTTTTTTAACTCCGCACATTGTCATGCACAAATGTTCAGCTTCAACAACAACCATAACCCCATGAGGCTCTATAGACTGCATCACGGTATCTGCAACTTGCTTTGTTAGTCTTTCTTGAAGCTGAAGTCTGTTTGCAAAAACTTCAACAAGCCTTACGAGTTTTGATACGCCTATTATCTTATCTTTCTGAGGGATATACGCTACATGAGCTTTTCCCAAAAAAGGAAGCAGATGATGTTCACATAAAGAATAAAAAGACACATCTCTAACCAAAATTATTTCTTCGTAATCTTCTGTTGTATAATGAGCGGAAATAAGTTTCAAAGGATCAACAGCATTTCCTGATAACGCTTCTTTATAAAACTTTGCCACTCTTGCGGGTGTACGTTGAATACCCTCTCTATTTAGATCTTCACCAAAAGATTCAAGCAAAAGTTCTATAGCCTGTTGAGCTTTTTTTTCATCAAAATTGAATGTTTTCACTTAGTACTTTCCCACCTACAATTTGTTTTTTTATAACTTCCTTCTCTTTGACAACCTCTTTTTTATTCTCAGTTGCTGCAGAAGGTTTTTCAGGCAAAGGAGTTAAATCTTCACCTTTCGTAATCTTATCCAAATCTTCACTGTTTAAACTTTCTCTTTCCAAAAGATAATCGGCAATTTTATTTAAAACAGCCAAATTATCTTTAAGAAGTTCAGAAGCTTTATTTTTCGCGCCACATATAACACTTTTAATTTCTTCATCTATAATTTCTGAGGTTTTTTCAGAATGTCCTGCATCTTTTGATGAAATATAATCTTCATAAGGTCTTTGCAAAGCAATAGGTCCTAATTTGTCGCTCATACCAAGTTCTGTAACCATCCTGGTTGCAATTTTTGTTGCTCTAGAAATATCGCTCTCAGCGCCAGTTGTAAGCTCCAAAAATACAAGCTCTTCAGCAGCATGCCCACCAAGTAAAACTGCAATTTTGTCTAAAAGTTCGGTTTTTGAGTATGAATGCTTATCTTCAGGCAGCTGTACCATATACCCTAAAGCATGTCCACGTGGAAGTATAGTAATTTTATGCACAGGATCTGTCGTCAAAGGTAATAATTTTGCAACAAGTGCATGACCTGCCTCGTGATAAGCAGTAGTTTTCTTTTCCTTATCAGACATTAAGAGCGACTTTCTTTGGGGCCCTGAAATAATCCTCTCTATCGATTCTTCCATGTTTTTCATATTTACAGTTTGTTGATTATTTCTTGCGGCAAGCAAAGCCGCTTCATTTACAAGACTTGCAAGGTCCGCACCAACAAATCCTGGAGTTCTCTTAGCTATAACGTCTAAACCCACATCACCATCAAGCTTTATTTTTCTTACATGCACGCCAAGAATTTCTTCCCTGTCTTTCAAAGTAGGACGTGGAACAACAACTTGTCTGTCAAATCTTCCAGGTCTTAAAAGAGCAGAATCTAACACATCTGGTCTATTTGTAGCAGCAATCAAAATTACACCTTCTTTGGTATCAAAGCCATCCATTTCAACAAGAAGTTGGTTTAATGTCTGTTCTCTTTCTTCATGTCCTCCACTAGCACCCGCAAATCTACGTTTTCCTACAGCGTCTATTTCATCTATAAACAACAGGCATGGCGCAGATTTTCTACCTTGTTCAAATAAATCTCTTACTCTTGAAGCGCCTACTCCGACAAACATCTCAACAAATTCCGAACCGCTTGAGGAAAAAAACGGAACGTTCGCCTCTCCCGCTACGGCTTTTGCAAGTAAAGTTTTACCTGTTCCCGGAGGTCCAACAAGCAAAACACCTTTAGGAATTTTCCCGCCAAGTTTTTGAAATTTTGCAGGATCTTTTAAAAATTCTATTATCTCTTCAAGTTCTTCTTTTGCTTCATTGCAACCCGCGACATCCCTAAAAGTGACTTTTTTTGCCGCGTTGTTTCCGGCAAGTTTTGCTTTTGTTCTACCAAAAGACATAGCTTGCTTGTTTCCACCTGTCATAACACGCATCATCCAAAAACAAAACAAAACAGTAAGAATTATAGGCCCACAGTGTAAGAGCAAAGGTATAAGCAACCCACTTTCTTTAGCAGACGAAAACTCTACAACCTTATGATATTCCATATCTTTTATAAGATTAGGATCATTCATCGGAGCAGTTTTAAAATTTTTCAAAGCACCATCTATATCCCTAAACTCTCCCTTGATTGAATCTTGAGCAACCAAAACTTTTGATATTCTTCCATCTTTTATATGTTGTTTAAAATGTGAATATTTAAGTTCTACTTCCTGTTGTTTCTGTTTTGTAAGATTTACAAGCACAGAAATAATAATAAAAAGCGTTATCCAAAAAAATACAATCCATAGCTTTTTCTTCTTCATTGAGTAGACTCCTTTAATATTCCTATGTACGGCAAACCTCTAAAAAACCCGTTGTAATCTATACCGTAACCCACAACAAAATCATTGCCAATTTCAAAACAACTATATTCAACATCTACTTCTGTTTTACGCGCGCATTTTTTATCAAGCAAAACGCATGTTGTTATACTTTTAGGTTTTTTAAACGCGATTTCCCTTTTCAAAAAATCTAAAGTTGTGCCAGTGTCTAGAATATCTTCAATTATAATTATATCTTTACCGATAATATCCTCTTTAAACTCTGAAAGAATTTTCACTTTCCCTTGAGAATGTGTACCAAGATAAGAACTTAGAGATATAAAATCAATCTTACATTTCATATCCATTTTGCGAATAAGGTCTGCGCTAAAAACAAAGCTACCGTTTAAAACTGAAACAAGTAAAACTTCCTTATCCTTAAAATCTTTTGATATCTGCAAAGCAACCTCAGAAACTCTCTTCTGTATTTCTTCTTCGGATAAAAGGACATCAACTACGTATTTCTCTTCAATATTCATCATTTTTTACTCCTCACAAAATAAGCTTTATTTGACCTAATTTTAAAAATCCATTCGGAAGAAAGCCTATAAATAGGCGCATCTAAAGATAAAATTTTATGCATTATTAAGTTGATGTATGAATTATATTTTTTTTGAGGTAATATGCGCCTGAGTATTCTGAATCGGACAGCCTCATTATACCGTAAAAACACTGCTAAATCAAGCAAGATTTGATTTCTTTGCACCTTCACACATTTCTTCAAAAACTTATCTAAAACAGTTTCTAAATAAGCATCTTCCCTCGTTTGTATGCAGCTTAAAGCAAAAATATGTTCAACTGCCATAGGATTTATTTTTTCACAAACAGGCATAAGTGAAAGTCTGATTTTATTTCTTGCATAAATTTTTAAAAAATTGGATCGATCAGTACAAAACGGCAACTTATGGCTTTTAATATATTCTTCAACCAATTTTCTTTTGACAGGAAGAACAGGGCGAATTATAGCAAGCTTTCCATTTATCTTTCTAATTTGGGGTATTCCGGCAAAATTTCCACTTCCTCTTAAAAGCCACATAAGCACTGTTTCAGCATTATCGTTTGCGTTGTGCGCAGTGGCAATTTTATTGCATTTGTATTTTTTTGCTATTTTTTCAAGCATTGAATATCTTAAATTTCTACCGGCAGTTTCAATCGAAACTGATTCTTTTTCGGAATATTCTTTTACGTCAATAGTTTCAAAAATACAACCTACGCCAAGTTTGTCTGATAAATCTTTGACAATTTTTGCTTCTTTTTCAGATTCTTTTCTTAACTTATGATTAAAATTGACTACCAAAAGTTCAATACTTATTTTTTTTGCCAAACGCCAAAACAAATGCAGCATACATATAGAATCCTGGCCGCCAGATACAGCCAAAATAATTTTATCTTTTGATTTAACAAAACCATTTCGGGAAATGTTGTTATAAAAAATATCCCAAGCTTTCATCTTGTAAAAAGCCTTCTGAAAAAATGTTTACGTTCAATAAGTTTTTGTGGAGAGATAAGTGCCGTAAAATTTTTAATGAATGAAAGCATATATTTATCAGGCTTCACTGCTATATATTTATTACGCCACTCAGGACAAAATTTATCTTTAAAATCTCTCAAAGATGCCAAATCATAATTAAAATGTTCCGAAAACATAAACATTTTTGCAAAGCATTTTACCGCTTCACCGCTGTTATCTATAGTAGGGAAATAAGCAAGTCCTATATCAAACCATTTATATCCGTCCTCTTTGGCCTGCAAAATATTCTTAAATATAATATATGCAAAAATATCCTTGTCGCATTTTAAATATCTTACAATTCCTGAAGATATCTCATATTTATTTTTTGTTTTTGCCAAAACTGAAAAAGCATAAGCTTTATTATCTTTTTCCAACACTCCAAAATCCATATCTTTCATATAAGAATCATCATATTTTCCGGGTATAAAATTTCTTTCAATGTAGTTTGTATCTTTACACCATTCTTCATTTATATCCGCAAATATTTCTCTATACTGTTCAAACTGATCAGAATGCAAAGTCTTGTATTTAAATCCTGCAGATTCAATCTCTTTTTCCAAATCACAAAAACTTTTAAATCGTTTATCTTCTTTATTAAAAACCCTTAAAGGTATTTTAGCTTCTTGTCCAAGATTAAAAATATCAAGTCCTATATCATCATAAATTTGCACATACTTATGATCTATCCCTATAAATGCAGGTTTTACGGAAACATTATCCGTAATCTCTTTAAATTTCCATAGAAGCTCGTTTTTATTAGCATACCTGCCTACTGGATCACCTAAAACAATCCAATTGTCTCTAGCTTTTGCATACATAATAAACGCGTCTTTCTGTTTGTTTACAATATAGTTTTTGTCAGACGCAAGCGCATTTAAAGCATATGCATAATCAGAAGAATAAGCTATGTTTTTTATGTCATCTTTAGTAAATGAAACAGGTTTTTTAGAGAAATTTCTCCATATTTGTTCTAAAGTAATTATAAAAATTATAGCGCCCATGCCCAAGCTTGTCCTTAAAAATCTCGAAGCATCAGTAGTGCCAAAAATATTTTTAAAAAGCACGTCTAAATGTGTCCATGAAGAAATATCTTGTTTGTTTACAAAAAAACCTATCCACACTGAAATAACAAAAACACCACCAACAGCGATAAGCCACCATGCGCTAAAAGCTGTATTTAATATTGATATGTCTCTGTAAAAATATTTTCTCGAAACCAAAAGAGCCGTCAACAAGACTACAAGACATGCAAAAACTAAAGGAGATTCTCCTAGGATGAGTATAAGAACAATGGCAAAACTTATAAAAATACAGGTTATACTCCACGCGTTTTTAACTCTAAGCTGTATTGCTCTTGAAATAAAAAGCATTGCCATTGCCGTAGTACTTAACAAAAAATGAGACAAATCCGCAAACCACGAAGGAAGAAGATTTATCATAAATTTCAAATGCGCCCTAGCAAACGGAGTGAATGTTGAAAACATCATAAACATACCTGTGAAAAATGACGACAAAGCAAGGACTTGTACTATAATGGAAGAAACGGTCTTGCCGAAAATTCTTGCTCTTTTATTAGACCTCTTGGCAAACACCATCACTTCAAAAGAACCTAAAAGAATAAGAGCAATTAACAGTGGGAAGAAATAAAATACCACTCTATAAACAAGAAACACGCTCGCGATACTAGGATTGTTTACTGAATTAGGCAAAAGAGACGTAATAACACTCTCAAAAACTCCAATACCACCCGGAACTTGACTTCCAATTACAGCAACCTGCGCTGCAAGAAAGACTCCAAGCAAACTAAAATAAGAAGTAAATCCTGTCGGCATAAGAACATAAAAAGTAAGTGACGCCACAATCCAATCGCATGTGGCGATTAAGATTTGAGAAACAGCTATTTTTATACTAGGAAAAGTTAATGTCCACTTAAATATTTTTACAGGTTTTGAACGAAACATACTTAAAAGAACATATGACAATAAAATAACTACAGCAACTATCCCTATTATTTGCATTGTTTGCGCGGAAAGATTTACAGGTCTTCCTTTAAAAGAAAAAGAAACCGAAACCGGCGCAAAAGTAAAAACAAACCCGCCTACAACCAAAAGACCAAGCCAAATCGTGGCTGATGAGAATAAAAGAACTTTTGTAATATTAGCCATTGAAACATTATGTATCGAGTATAATCTGTAACGTACCGAACCGCCAAAAAGCATTGAATAACCTATATTGCTGCCCAAAATATTGCTTATAAAACATATAAATAAAATATCCTTAGGCTTTAATAAAACATTTGAACCAATGTACTTAAACGCAATAATATCGTATCCACCTAAAATTAAATAATACAACAAAGCCAGTACTAAAGCCAATACAATTTTAAGTACTGGCATAGCTTTTAATGAACTTACAATCTCAACATAACTTAAATCTTTGAATTTATCGCCAAGAATCCGTAATGCCACTACAAAAGTCAAAAGACCTAGTAGAGGCAAAAGAATAAATTTTATCCATTTTTTCATTAGACCTCTTGCGCAATTTGAGTATTAAATTTTAGAATTACAAATACCTGCAACCCAAGTTAAATAGCAATCCAAAGCGTTTTCTGCGGTCTATATCTATTCCGTACTATTTTGAACCTTTTAACAAATACTTTAACATTTTCCACTATAATCATCTGATGAAATCTCCCTATTTAACTCTTTATCTTCTTTTGTCAGCTTTGAGTGTTTCTTTGATCTCTTTTTTGAGGGTTAGTGTGTTTGTATGTAGTCTGACAAGCCCTACTAAATTGTATTTGCCATGTATCTTATTGTCTTTCTTTTCACAAATACATGCCTACTAAAATAAACTAAAATCGTTCCTTGCCCTATCATCGCTGTGCGTATTATTTGCTCACCTTTAATTTAACTACTACCAACGGTTATTGTATGTCTCTTTTTCTTCTTGCTTTGCTGCTTTCGCTGTTTTTGAAGTCTTTGTGTCAATCTCTAGCATAATCACTGCTGCCTCTCACCTTCCTTAACAATACCTATTCTCATCTGCATATTCCCCGCTACTCATTAATACTTATTCGTACGTACCCTAGTCTATATCCACAACTTTTGCTGACATTGTAAGTGTCTCCTATCTGAGAATATGTTATGTTCGGGTATTGCCTGAAGTACTCAAACATCATCCCTACAATATTCTCTGTACTCAATTTTCTCTTTACTCATCTCTCCCCCTTTCTCTTTTCTTACTCCCGACTATCCTTTGTTTTATCAAATGTCCCTTTCTTTACTTTCATTAATACTAAACCCATTCCACCTGACCCGCCTGCTTTCTTTTTCTGTTTCACAGTACTTCTATTGTACTTTTATATGTTAATTATTAAGAGGTCTATTATATATTAACCTTTTAATGCATAGCCAACTAACTTTTGCATTGTGATACTTGTGCTCGCTTGAAAAATAGATACAAAGCGCGTCTTTATGTACTAGCGAGGAAGTAACACGTAAGTCAAGCGACGTGGCGCGCCATTTTTGAGCCAACCCCTTACGGGCTACGTGCCTTTTAATAAATCTTGCATGCTTTATTTGGTCAATATGTTTGGGTGCTGTCTCCCACAAAACGGCCAAACTCCCGCCCCCCCTAAAAATTTAAAGTAGCGTAAAGCTTTTGTAAGCACAGAAGTTAGTTGATCAATCTGTTTGAAAAAGTAGCAAGAAGCCCTTGAAAAAAGACATAGCCTAAGCGTTCCTGTAAGTTCTATCAAGGTATAATACTGTATAAACCGTTGTTTTCACCAATATTTACTTCCATGTCAAACAAAGAGGAAAACGTATTGCTGTTAAAAACTTCGACGCGCTTTCCATCAGCAAAAATCTTACCTTTTTTCAAAAAAACAAACCTATTCATCTCCGGGATAATATCAGATATTCTATGCGTTACAAGAACTATTTTTGTTCCTGAAGCTACAATTTTTCTCATTGTATTATGAAATTTTACAGATGACGCAATATCTAAACTGTTCGACGGTTCATCTAAAACTAAAACTTTAGGATTACTTACAAGCGCTCTAGCAATCAAAAATCTTCTTGCTTCTCCTGAAGACATAGTTTCAAGTTTTTTATCTTTTAAAAATGACACATCCAATAATTCAATCATTTCATCTGCTTTTTTAATCATATCTTTTGTAACTACATGATTATTCCATATTCCTATACTTGCAAAAAATCCGGACAAAACTGCTTCAATGCCTGTTATTTCATTATGAAACTCATATTCCAACTCATTTGTTACTATTCCAAGCATACTGCGCAAATCGTGTATATTCCACTGCGTATGACCAAACAACCTGCAAACAGTATCGTCTTCCGTATAAGACGGATAAATCTTACCTGTTATAAGTTTGATCAATGTGGATTTTCCTGAACCGTTTGGACCTATTATCGCAACATTTTCATCTGAATTTATATTAAGATCAACATTGTCTAAAATTTTTCTATCGCCACGCAACACAGAAACTTTTTTTAATTCAATGAAATTAGACATATTCTTTCCCCCGTATATATCAATGCGTGAATTTTATAATATATGACAGAAAAAAGAAAGCAGTTGCAAAATCTCATAACATATCAGACTAATTGTTATTAAGGGTAGTCAAAGAATAGCGAAGTGGCGTTTTGTAATTCAAACTTTTGTGGCGCCATTTGGTGTTATACCAATTTAAGCGGTAGTGTAAAATAGACTTTGAGTAGACCTCTTGCGCAATTTGAGTATTAAATTTTAGAATTACAAATACCTGCAACCCAAGTTAAATCGCAGTCCAAAGTGTCTTCTGCGGTCTATATCTATGTGATACTATTTTGAACCTTTTAACAAATACTATAATAGACCTCTTGCACAACTAAGTATTAAATTCAAGAATTACAAATACCTGCAACCCCAAGCTAAATCGCAGTTCAAAGCGTCTTCTGCCATTACTTATCTATTCTCGAGACTATTTTGAACCTTTTAACAAATACTTTAACATTTTCCACTATAATCATTTGATGAAATCTCCCTATTTAACTCTTTATCTTCTTTTGTCAGCTTTGAGTGTTTCTTTGATCTCTTTTTTGAGGGTTAGTGTGTTTGTATGTATTCTGCCTAAGTCCTCCTAAATTGTTCCTTAAGAAACAAGTATAATCAAGGTGTATAAGGGTGTTGGATATTGACACTAAATAGGGCTAACAGCCCGTATGTATCAAAATATCCAACACCACAAGGTAAAAAGCATGAGGTTGCAAATGCGCAAACTTTAGTTTGCAGCATGCAAACAATTGAAAGCAAGAAGCTAATTACTCAAATTACAAAGGAGGTGCATATGCCCTTATACTTAAATTTATTGGCATTGACGTATCAAAAAACAAATTAGACGTTTATGAAACAAAAAACAATCAGTATTTTACACTAGCTAATGACAAAGAAGGTATTCATTAGACCTCTTAATAACTAACATATAAAAGTACAATAGAAGTATTATGAAACAGAAAAAGAAAGCAGGCAGGTCAGATGGAATGGGTTTAGTGTTAATGAAAGTAAAGAAAGGGACGTTTGATAAAACAAAGGATAGTCGGGAGTAAGAAAAGATAGGGGGAAGAGATGAGTAAAGAGAAAATTGAGTACAGAGAATATTGTAGGGATGATGTTTGAGTACTTTAGGCAATACCCGAACATATTGTCACTTGAGACAGTTACAATGTCAGCAAAAGTTGTGGATATAGACATAGGGTATGTAAGAAGAAGTATTAATGAGTAGCGGGGAATATGCAGATGAGAATAGGTATTGTTAAGGAAGGTGAGAGGCAGCAGTGATTATGCTAGGATTGACACAAAGACTTCAAAAACATCAAAAGCAGCAAAGCAAGAAGAAAAAAGACTACAATAACCGTTGGTAGTAGTTAAATTAAAGGTGAGCAAATAGTATGCACAGCGATAATAGGACAAGGAACGATTTTAGTTTATTTTAGTAGGCATGTATTTATGGAAGAAAGACAATAAGATACATGGCAAATACAATTTAGTAGGGCTTGTCAGACTACATACGAACACACTAACCCTCAAAAAAGAGATCAAAGAAACACCCACTGACAAAAGAAGATAAAGAGTTAAATAGGGAGATTTCATCAAATGATTATAGTAGAAAATGTTAAAGTATTTGTTAAAAGGTTCAAAATAGTCTCGAGAATAGATAAGTAATAGCAGAAGACGCTTTGGATTGCTATTTAACTTGGGTTGCAGGTATTTGTATTCTTGAATTTAATACTTAAGTTTTGCAAGAGGTCTATTGGTTCCTCCTGTTATTTTTCCATCACAATTGTAATTAGCAGGTATCGCATCATACTTCTTTGATAAAGAGAACGCTTCTGTACTTTAAATAAACTTGCTTTTCCAGAATATACGCATTGTAGCGCTGCTTCTTAAACTCTGTCGATTCAAAAGTAATAAAAACTTTTGAATATTCTTCTAAAACTCTTAAGGACTCCTGAACTCTCTTAAAATTTGCAATCACTATAGCTTGCAAGTCTTTTTTTGATACTTCAGACATTTCTCTGCCAGAATCATCAAAGGAATCTCTTTTTTCTATAAGATCACTGTAAATGTTTCTTAAAACTTTGTCAATGCTATGACGAACAGCACGAATTTTCTTGTAAAGATTGCCGTCATTTAGAACAAACCTCAAGCTATCTTCAATAACCCTTAAACCCTCGCGACAACGATTTAAATTTGCATCGATAATCCTTAAAACAGACTCTCGATTTAAAACAGCTTTACATCCCTTGCCTGCATTCCCATCGCAAAGAGGAGAGACGCAAGAAGATGAAATGGAAGCTGAACCTGATTTAATTGTTTTTAGAGCCATATCTACCAACTATTAAATTTATTAAATTTGTTGTTGATTTTTCTTTTATAAAATTAAACCTGTATACTTTTTTTGCGTATTCTCTTCCAACTATCTCAGACAATTTATAATCTTTACCTTTTACCAAAACATCGGGACGAAGTTCGCTTAAAATCTCTTTAGGTGTCTGCTCACCAAAAACAACAACATAATCTACAGATTTTAGAGAAAGCAGCTGTTCTACCCTGTCTTTTTGACAAACTAAAGGTCTTTTTTGACCTTTAAGACAACTCAAAGATTTATCTGAATTTATTGCAACTATCAAAACATCACCCATACTTTTTGCTTTTTTGAAAAGACTTATATGTCCTAAATGAAGTAAATCAAAACAACCATTCGTAAAAACAATTTTTTTACCCGCTTTTTGAAGTTTTTTCACTTCTGCTTGCATTTCTTTTCTAGTTAAAGCTCTGTTTTGATTTTTTAAGTCTTGCGAAATATTCACCTGCTAGTCCCTTTTAATAAATAAACCTCTTCTTTAAACCTACAGTTTTAAAATTGCACATTCAAGACTTAAATTAAATCTTAAGATACAAAACGCTTTCTTATGTTTTTCCGTATCTGTTAGATATTATTTTAAGTCTCTACAAAACGCTTGCACTCGTTTGTTTTCACGACTGTCGTATGCTATTATTATACATAGATCTGGAAAGAGGTCTAATATATTTTTATATATAAAATTTTACGCTTATGCAGGTACTAGGACCAACATTGCTTAAAAATTCTGTTGCGTCTCCAGCAATTTTGAGTTTTAGACCCAATTCCGTTGAAAACGAAAGATTATCAAGGACAAACCATTCAAAACCAACACTCGCAAGAACAGGTACTGAGTTTATGTGTGCAGTACGTACTGAATTTGCATCCAGAGGAGAATGTTCTAAACTTAATGCGGCTGACACAAATACATTCAAATCTTTATAGGATTTAATTATATTTAAAACTTTACCACCTATAACAAAAGAAGAATTTTCATTACCAATTCTAAAGCCTGTAAAGCCTTCAACTCCAAGTGTATCTGTTAACCAATATTTGGCAGCCAATGACGGATCACGCGACGCGGCATTAGAGCCTATGCCTATTTTCCCTTTAAGGCTTTGATTTGCCCTACCTAACGACGGATCATGTGATGTGGCATTAAAACCTATGTCTAATTTCTCTTCAATATTTTGATTTGCATTGCCTTGCGCAAATATGGAAACGTTTAATACAATTACAAACAGAAAGACTAAAAAAAATCTCTTCATAGATCCCACTCCTGTTACTTTATCTCGTTAATTCTATTCTGCGCTTTTTTGGCTTCTCTTGTCTTGGGAAAATTAATCAGTACTTCGTTAAAAGCTTTTATAGCCTTATCTTTTGACCCTAACGTAAGGTGGTATTGCGCTAAATTCAAACTAATATCTTTGACTAAGAAATGATCGGGATATTTATCTATAAATTCTTTTGAAGCAACAATTGCATTAGAATAATCTTTTTTTGAATCATAAACATAAATAATTCTTGCTCTTGCAAGAGGCTTTATAACATCAGGCTTTCCTGCGTTTACAGTTTCATTCAGAATACTTAAAGCATCATCATAAGAACCGGAATTCGTGAGTATATCAGCCTTAACAAGTCTTGCCCGATACGCAGAGGGCGTTTTTGAGAATTTTGTTATAGTTTCATCTAATAAAGCGATTGCTAAAGTTTGATTGCCTTGAGCAAGAGCTGTGCAAGCTGAAGATAGTTTTTCAGATGCAAGATCATCTTCTTTTTGAAATCCTAAACAGGAAACAGATGTACCCACGACGCAAACTACCAAAAAAACTAAAACCATTATCTTAAGAATGTTTATCTTACTCTTTTGCGCAATAGTAAACCCGAAGAGTTTTGTTTTGGCCGATGTCTCTTGCGCCGTGAAATTCATTATTGTTAATCCCCCGCCATTTTTTTTATTTATGCACATTTCTACTTACTTTGAATACCAAAAAACAAAAGCATGAGCAACATCGATTTTGCTGCCTGAAGTTTTTAGAGATACCTAGAACATTTATAGAACAAAATCCAAAATGCAACATTTTACCTACTACAAACAAAAATGCCATGGTGGAGGTGGCGGGAATTGAACCCGCGTCCGAAAATGTTTCAGTAAAACCGCTACAGGCTTAGTCCGGAAGATTTATCTCGTTTATAACGCCGTCTCCGGACGGGATTACACTATAAACCAGCCCCGTTTCAAATTCATTTTAAACAGACGGTACAAGCTATTTAAAACTAACCTGCTCTTGTCGTTTTATCCCTGTAGCAGGTATCTAAGGTAAAACGAGGCCGCGTTAAGCGGCCATCTGCATCGTGCTAGGCATAGCAAATGCGCTACGCATAACCCTCAGCTTTGGTTGAACTTTACGTTCGTTGTTTATTTTTCAGTCGATTTTTGCGGAGCCATCGACCAACTCCGGCCTGCTGTTATTACCTCTACCACTCTCGTCGAACCCTGCTCACCCCCCCTTTTTTTTATTTTGTCTTTTTATTTGTTAAACGAAGCTAAAATACGCATTGCTTTGTTTCTAAAAAGCAAGAATACTTAATCAAAATATACTTCTACAATTTCTTAAATTCCCTTTATTTTTTTACTATCTTTTTGTCTTAAAGAAGTTTTGTATTAGTATTGCACACTCTATGCTTAAATACTTTTCTTTTCCGCCTAATATTTCTATTTTATGGTTAAGTTTTTTACTGTCAGCTATTCTAAATACACTTTTACAAGCTCCAGCTTTTAAATCAAACGCGCCGAAAATAATTCTTTTTATTCTGGCGTTTACCAAAGCTCCCGCGCACATCGAGCACGGTTCAATTGTAACATATACCGAACAATCATTCAAACGGTAGTTGTTAAGTTTCTTTGCCGCTTTTCTCAATACTACAATCTCAGCATGAGCAGTAGGATCAGATAATGTGATACATTTATTAAATCCTTTTGCTATTATTCTGTTATCTCTTACTACAACAGCGCCTATAGGCACTTCCATTATTTCTTGAGCTTTGTAGGCTTCTTTTAAAGCTTGGCGCATAAAATATGAATCATTTTTAATTTGTTTATTTGTCAAGGATTCTTTCCAGTAATTCTTTTATATCTTTTATATCTTTTGGAAAACGTACAGGCTTTAATACTTTATTTACAAAAGGATACTTTGTCTTTCCTGTAACTAAAATTCTACCATCGCACTTTATTTCATAAGAACATGTTATACTTGCAACCGTAACTTTCAAGAGTTTTGTTTCAATCGTCAGTATATCGCCATATTTTGCAGGAGATAGGTACTTGCATTCAACATAGATTACAGGTAAGCAAACCCTCTCTCTTCAATTGATTTACACTCAAAACCCGTTTCTCCAAGGAGCTCTGTCCTTCCTCTTTCAAAAAAAAGTAAGATAGTTTGCGTAATAAACCGTGTCTATTTGATCAGCGTCGGCATAAGTTATCCTCAAATTGCAATATATTCACAACACACTCCTAAATTAATTCTTAGACATCGGTTAATTATAATAAATTGATTTTCAGTAAATCAATAATACAACGCAAGTTTTCTTTTGTTAAACTTTTTATTACAGTACTATGTATGCTACGGAAAAAATTATCAAAATAGAGACAAGTGGCATGAAGGACATCTTTTTTAGATTGGCTTTGTTTGTAACTGTGCCCTTGCAATTTGCAGATTTTAGTAGCAAAGAAAGCTGCGACTACAATATCTTTGGTACCGGTTGCAATGCCTGTTTATGTTCTTTGAAGTTTTGCTTAACGATGTTGAATCGATGACAAAATATCTCGCTGCAAGAGTTAGAGAACCAGCTTTTTTTGTTTTTGTTTATTATTTCTGTCTTTTTCCACAAAAATTTTTGTTCCTGAAAGATTTTTTTCAGTGTAGTACATAAGGGTAGCATTTGTTGATGGCGTAGGTGTAAATATTTGCACCTGCTTAGGATGAATTTTTAAATTCCTCCCTATAAAATATTGTAAATTCTTCATTTCTTTGTCGCCGCATCCCGGATAAGCGGCAATAAAATAATAAGTTAAGAATTGTTTTTTGCTGTTGCTTTTGTTAAACATTTCAATAAATTGCATTAAAACTCTTGCCGATGGTTTTCCCATAAGACTTAATACTTTGTCGTCACAATGTTCAGGAGCTATTTTCATTTGCCCGGATGTATTATTTTCAACTACATAATCAAGATATCTCTGTCCGTATTGATCGTCTGAACAAACCACGTCGTACCTTATTCCTGATGAGATAAATACCTTTTTTACGTTCGGCAAAGCACCCACTTTCTTTAAAAGTTCAAGTTGTTGATTATGCCCTAAAATTAGATTTTTGCATATTTGCGGGAATAAACAACGTTTGCTTTCACATTTTCCAGACGTTTTATTAACAACACACTTTGACTCAAACATATTTGCCGTAGGTCCGCCTAAATCTGTTATATATCCTTTAAAATCTTTTAGTCGAGTTATTTTTTTTGCTTCGTTTAATATAGATTCTTTACTTCTGGATATAACCTCTTTGCCTTGATGTAGAGTGATAGAACAAAAATTACATTCGCCAAAGCATCCTCTATGAGTAGTAATTGAAAATTTCATTGTTTCTTGCGCTTTAACCTTCCCGAATTGTTCGTAATAGGGGTGCACTTCTCTCGTATAATCCAAATCATACACTTCATCAAGTTCTTGCGTTGAAAGAGATGCTTGTTTTGGATTGTGTATCAGATATCTTTCAGCATGTTTTTGAACCAAAATCATTCCGTTTTGGCTGCATGCATTTTTATAAAAAGTATCAAATGCTCCAAAGAATTTGTCTTTATTTTCTTCACATTCTTCAAACGACGGCAGTTCTTGTGCATTTTGAGGTTTTTCTCTAGATATATAACAAATGCCATTAATGTGTTTCCAATCTCTTTTGGATTGCATGCATTGAGCAAGTTCCAACGTGCTTTTTTCTCCCATACCGTAAGCAATAATATCTGCTTTTGCGTCAAATAATATTGAGCGTCTTAATGAATTATTTTTATAATCATAGTGTACTATCCGACGCAGACTTGCTTCTAGCCCACCAAGAACTATAGGCTTAGTGTTTTTAAAATATTTTCTTATAAGATTTGTATAAGCCATACATGCTCTGTCAGGTCGTCTGTTATTGATTTCGCCTGGTGTTAAATCATCGTTATTTCTGAATTTGTTTAATGCCGTATAGTTTGAAATAAGAGAGTCCATTGATCCTGCAGATACTCCCCAAAACAGTTCTGGTTCACCAAGTCTTGCCACATCGTTTGTCTTAACGTCAGGCTGCGCAATGATTGCAACTTTAAATCCTTTTGAATGAAGCCAGTTTCCTATAACTGCTATTCCAATAAACGGGCTGTCGATATACGTGTCTCCTGATATTAAAATTATATCAGGCGCATCCCATGCAAGTTTTTGCATCTCTTCTCTAGTTGTTGGCAAAAACATAAAAATCCTTTAATTATTTGTTATTTCATATAAAATTATAAAAAGTGCAAAGCTGTCTAAAGTGCACAAGCTCACTTGAAAATATTTTTAACGAACTCTTGTAAAATCTAAACAAAAGATTAGTAGTAAATTTGATAAACACACAAAACAAACTATCGACGCAATGTCTTAAAAACATATGGTTTATACTTTGATCTGTATTTTCTTCTATATTTTGCATTTGGAATTATTTTGGTTAAAAATAACACAAAGATATAATAACATTTATAAAAAAATTTCTCTAAATTCGAACTTTTACTGTATTTAATAAAATATTCCAAAAAATCATAACAATCATTTTTTTCAAAGTTACTGGGGAAATTAATTGTTTTTAATAAATTAATTACTGCGGGAGTAACAGCCTCAGTATTATGCGAGCGTTCAATGCTTTGTATGATCATTTCTATAAAAGAGTTCTTATATTTATCAAATATTTTTTCTTCATTTAAATAAATATATATATTTTTGGCTGCTTTAAAAATATCTTCTCTTTTGTTTGATTTCCCTGTTTTGTCGTTATGCAGTATGGAGTTGTCCCTGACTCTGTAAATATAAAGGGGTTGATCTATAAAATATAATGTTTTGGATTTTGTATAAAACCGATAATAAAATTCCATATCTTCATAAAACAATCCATCAGACCATAATACATTGTGAGTTTTTATAAAATCAAGGTTGTACAATTTATTCCATGCGTTAACAGGAAAATGGTTTATATTTTCAGGAGTAATATTGATTATTCCTTCACTATGTTTACCGAGATAATTGTCTTTCAAAAAATATTGTTTATTATCGTCAAAAATCTTCATATTTACCCAAACGCTGTCAAAACCTGTTTCTTCCAGTTTGTTGTAGGAGAGTTTGAACATATCAGGTTCGACATAATCGTCAGAGTCAATGCAAGCTATATACTTGCCTCCGGCCATTTCTAGCCCGGCATTTCTTGCTGCGCCCAAACCTTTATTTATTTCAAGATCAACAATCTTTATTCTGTTATCTTTTTGGGCATATTTTTTAACTATTTGCATTGAATTATCAGTACCGCAATCATTGACGCATAATATTTCTATATCTTGAAAAGTTTGAGCCAGAACGCTTTCAAGGCATTGTTGTATATAAGATTCAACATTATAAATTGGAATAATAACTGAAATCGTTGGCATATGGTTTCCTTGATTCTTTTAGTAGCATACAAAAATAACATTAAAAATCAATTTTGTACAATACACTTAAAAAACACCCAAAATTGCCAAGTAAAAGAAGTAAAATATCGCAAAAAAGACACTGAAAGTTAAGCAGGTTTTAAGAGCTTGGAAGATTTAAATCTAGAAGCCGAAAAAGTGGAATTTCCATGATTTAGTGGACAATATATCTTTCATGGATTTGTCGCAAATGCCACCTGCTCCATGTCCCTTACTTAAGGCTTTTAGTCTCTTAGGCGGTTTCTTTGGCTTTCAAGTCTTGCGCACTGCCTGCGATGGTGGTTTTGAGCACGTACGTTTTAAGGCTTGGGCTTTGATTTTGACAAATAACACTTTAGGTTTTCTTGAATATGTGTTTGTTAAAAAATTCCTCTAACTCTCTGACTTTTTTGGCAAGTTCATTGGCGGCGAGAGCGAGGCGGGCGTCGCGGTCTGGGTCGAAATCGCGGGAGATTATGTTGCCGGGGGATAGGTTGGCATAGTCGGCGGCGGTGTAGGCGCCAGCGCCATGGGTGGCGAAGGCCTCGGTACGGTCGGCGAAGTAGGCGCATTGGGCGACGCATTCGGCGGCGCGGTCGTCGGCAGCATAGTGAAGGGGGATATTAAGGGGGCGGTCAGCAACTTTGCTGGCGACGTATTCTACAAAAAAAATGGCGCATCGGGCGGCAAAGCAGGCGGTAGCGGGGGCGGGGTAGGCGTGGACAGGGAAGCCGCCCTTGCTGTCGACGCCGTTCGCTAAGTTATAGATGGTAATGAAAGCCTCTGTGTCAGCGGGGATGGTTCTATTAATAACAGCGGTGACGTGTTTGAGAGCTTTGGAGGCCTTGGTGAGAGTGGGTTTGGAGTGGTCGGCGGGGTAGGCGGGGGTATCGGGGAGACCGGCGATGAAGTTATCGAGATCGGTTAGATCTAAAGTTATGGTTGGAGTTGGAGTTGAATTACTTTCACTTCTTTTTATTTTGTTAGGACACATTTTACACGAGCTTAACGTAAGAGCAAATAAAACAATTGCAATTATTACTTTTTGTGATCTGTGCTTTCTGTATTGGCGATGTTTAAGTTTCATCTTTACAACCTCCTATTTACATTTATTTACTAAGCGTCGCACGTATTTTTATTACATTTTAACGGAGGTTTAAATTGACATCTTTGGTGCTAATAGGCAATATAGCATTACCCAGTTATTGTAACATAAAATATAGATTCCATGCATTTGTGTGGAATCTTGTAACACATTAATTGGACTTTTGTCAAACAAAGACAAACGAGCTAAAACAACGACACTGAATTGTTTTGTAGTTTAAGTTTATCATCTAAATATCTTAAAATCATGGTGTTCTTGTAAGGTGACACAAAGTGCGGCATGAGTGCTTTGAGAAGAGATCTGTTGAAATTGAAAGTTGACAACTTAAATCCTTATGATAGGTAATGTAAAAATAGGCTTGTGTAAAGTTCCATTCATTACACCTTTTGCACTTGTCTACTCAAACTTTTCGCTTCCTTGCGATTTAAGTAGTTTTCTTCCATGTTTTTCATATCTCTGTGATGTAACCCCTCCTTAATTTCCATCTCCTTACGATGTAACTCTTCCTTCCTTTCCAAGTTTTTTGGACTGCGATTTTTCATCCCTTTTGTTTCTTGGCGATATGGCTCCTCCATCATTTCCACTTCTTCTTGATATGAGTCCTCTATCATTTTCATTTCTTTGCGGTATAACTCTTCTTTCCTGCCTACACAAGAATAAGAGAACGATACGCATGAATTCAACATCAACATAAGAGGCAAAAACAAAAGCAACAGTTTTTCATTTAATTCCTTAATTTTTATTTCTTTAACTTCTCTAAAGCCAATACCGTTTTGCAAGATATTCAAACACGACAAACGCACAAAAAAGTTTCTTGAGGCGGTTGATTTTA
>BNVV01000004.1 GCA_025998355.1 Endomicrobiia bacterium | reverse complement strand
ACGACCATCAACGCAAGATTACTCGTTGTTTGATATTTGTTCGAGCTATCAATTACAGGCGTTGTAATTGACAAGTTGAAGTGAGGACATAGCGGTTAAAGTTTAAGTTTTAATTTATCATTACTAGTCAAACCACAGTAGCAAATAAAAAGGTAAGCTTTTGTTAAAAAGGATGGAATGGCAAAAGCATATTTGCTAGATATCAGGAAAAAGCACTGGAATACATGGAGAAAGGAAATTGGAGAAAGAAACAAGTGGGATATTTGGAATATTAAGATGGATGATAACAAGATGAAAGAGACGAAAAGGGAAGGGAGATTATAGGAAACAGGGAGATTTGTTAAAAGGTTCAAAATAGTACAGAATAGATATAGACCGCAAAAGACGCTTTGGACTGCTATTTAACTTGGTTTGTAATTCCTTGAATTTAATACTCAAGTTGCGCAAGAGGTCTATTCTTCTAAAGGGATCAAGAGTTTATAATGTAGATCTTGTGCGTAATATTTATTACGATGAGTAGAGAAAAACAATAAACGATGATAAATCGAGTTGAAATTATCATATGCTCGTGGTTTGTATAAGACGTGTATAACTATCTAGAAATATAATTTACACAGGAGGTTAATTTAAAATTGTTTTGCTATAAATAACGCAAATTTGAGAGTGGAAATGAAAAAAATTATTATTGCTTCTTCAATTTTGTCTGCAAATTTTGCGGCATTGGCACAAGATGTAAATGTGATGAAAAGAGCCGGTGCGGAGTGGGTCCATATTGACGTAATGGACGGACACTTTGTTCCTAATATCACGATAGGATCTTTGGTTGTAAAGTCGTTAAGAAAGGCAACAAGTTTATTTTTTGACGTACATCTTATGGTAACAAATCCTGAGAAATACTGGCAGGATTTTAAAAAATCCGGTGCGAATTTAATAACTTTTCACAGTGAAGTCGAATGCGATAGAAAAAGACTTGTAGAAGATATAAAATCATCTGGTATTAAAGCTGGTATATCTATAAAACCCAAAACTCCCGTTTCTGAAATAGAAGAGTTGCTGCCTTGTCTTGATTTGGTTTTGGTTATGACCGTCGAACCGGGTTTTGGTGGACAGTCTTTTATGAAAGACATGGTGCCGAAGATAAAAAATTTAAGAAAACTTATTGATGAAAATAAATACAACTGCGTTATAGAAGTTGATGGGGGGATAAATTCGCAAACCTCTCCGATTTGTATTAAAGCGGGGGCAGACGTTTTGGTAAGCGGTAGTTATATTTTATCAGCAGCTAATCCCTCTGAAGCAATAAAATCACTTTTAATATGAAAAAACTAAATATTTTATTGGTTGCATTATTTATGTTGTTTGTTACCCCGTATTCTTATGCGGCAAAAAAAGAAGCTGTTCCGTCGCATGTTGTTAATACAACTGTTAACGGAAAATCTTTTCGTGGAGTAAGCGCATATAGAGTATCAGCTCAAACAAAATATTTTTCTGTTAGAGAAGTTGCTGAATTGTACAATGCAACTCTTGAGTGGAAGCCTGTAAGTTTACAGGTAACAATGAATTTCGGTAACAGGAAGATAGATATCAAAGCAAACAGTACCGAAGTTGTTTTCGGGAGAAAGTCAAAAAAAATGTCTCTTCCGTCAAGATTAATAAAAAACGACATCTACATATCTCCAGAAGTTATTACTTCAATGGAATTTTCAGATATTACAGGAACTGATACCGTGTGGAATCCAGCGTCTTTAGTGTTAAATGTAACACGCAAAGCAGATACTTCAGCCACAAAGCGCCCAAATGCTAATGATGCTATGCAAAATGACAATTCGAGAGCTATGGATTTGACTCCTCCTGCAAAATACGGACAAGCACATATAAGCGAAGTTGTATCTGTAATTGAAAATAGAGAAGATAATAAGGATCTTGAAAAAGTGCCGGTTGCAAAATTTGAAAGCGACAATATCATTGATGACAGCTATGCAATAGTTGATGATGCGGTGACAATTGCCCCAAAAAACAAGAAAAATCACCATAAACACAAAAAAATTGTAGTTATTGATGCCGGGCATGGCGGAAAAGACCCTGGTACTATTGGTTATAGCGGAACAAAAGAAAAAGACATGAACTTTGAAATAGCGCGGGAGCTTAAATTAATTTTTGAAAACGATGGTGATTACGAAATCGTTTTGACAAGAGAAGACGATACATTTATTACTCTTGTTGAAAGACCAAATATAGCAAACGAACATAATGCAGATTTATTTATATCTGTGCATTGTAATGGGTATCCTAACAAAAATGCTAACGGATTTGAGATTTATTTCTTGTCTGAAAATGCTACAAATTCACGAGCAGCTGCAACTGCAAGTCTAGAAAACTCTGTTTTGAAGTTAGAGGGGAAACCTAGTAAAAGACGCTCTTTACTTCAAAGTATGTTGTGGTCTATGATTGCGACTGAATATATGAACGAGTCTTCAGAGTTGTGTGGTTTTATAGCTGCCGAAACTCCAAGCAGATTAGGGATACGTAATAGGGGTGTACAACAAGCACCTTTCTATGTATTAAGAGGGGCTCAGATGCCTGCTGTACTTGTAGAATGTGCTTTTTTAACCAACTATAACGAGGAAGCAAAACTCCGTTCAAAAAAGTTTCGTGCAACAATAGCAGATTCCATATATCGAGGGGTAGTGAAATATTATGAAAAAAAAGCAAAAGAACAAAACAATAAATAATAATCCCATAGGCATTTTTGATTCAGGTTTTGGCGGTTTAACGGTAATGTCTGCAATAAACAAAGCTCTTCCTTTGGAAAATCTTATTTATTTTGGAGATACCGCACATGTGCCTTATGGGACAAAATCAAAAAACGCTATAATAAAATTTTCAAAAAGAATAGCGTCATTTTTAATTAAAAATAAAGTGAAGATGATTGTAATAGCCTGTAACACAGCGTCTGCTTTTGCTTTGTCGGTTTTACAAAAAACTTTTAAAGTATCTATGATAGGCGTAATAGAACCAGGATCAAAAGCCGCTGTGTCTATATCAAAAAATAAAAAAATAGGCATTATAGGTACAGATGGTACAATAAGTAGTAAATCTTATCCTAAAGAGATAAGTAAAATTTCCAAATCTGATGTCTATCAACAGTCCTGTCCATTGCTTGTCCCTTTAGTTGAAGAGGGTTGGGTTGAGGGCGAAATTGCAGACAGTGTAGTAAAAAAATACATAAAACCTCTTTTAAGCAAAAATATAGATACTTTAATTTTAGGTTGTACGCATTATCCTCTTTTGAAGAAGACTTTAGAAAAAAACATAGGTAACGGCGTTGTTCTTATAGATTCCGCAAAGGCTACAGCTCAAGAAGTTAAAAATGTTTTAAAACAAAAATCTTTGCTTTCCTCAGGAAAAAACAAAAAGTTTTTAAAATTTTATGTAAGCGATAATCCAGAGAAATTCCAAATGATAGGCAGCAGATTTTTTTCAAAAAGAATATCCGTCGTTAAAAAAGTAGAAATGGAGTAAATATGAAATATAAACTTTCTGTTGCAAAAAGTTTTTCTTCCGCTCATTGTTTAAGAGAATATAGAGGCAGATGCGAGAATTTACATGGGCATAATTGGAAAATAAAAGCCACTTTTTACGGTACTGAGCTTAACAGTCAAGGCATGCTTATAGATTTTAGCGATATAAAAAAACATTTAGATAAAATCATTTTTTACTTAGATCATAAGTTTTTAAATGAGATTGCTCCTTTTGATAAAATCAATCCTACAGCTGAAAATATTGCATCATTTATTTTGGAGCAGCTTAAACTTATAGAAACTAAAAATGCAAAAGCATCTGAAGTTGAAGTGTGGGAAAGCCAATCCTCATCAGCAATGGTTAGTGTTTAATTGTTAAACTATGCAAGCAGGCTGTGGGGTATAGTTTAACAATCAAAAATCAAAAGCTCTCAAAAAAGCTTTATGCCTTTGGGCGTGAACGATACATGTTTCCATATCCCTTAACATACGCCATACCTATTTCTCTCACTAGTTGATAAACCCGATATTCTTTTTTTTTGAGTTCAAAAACAAATATATTGCATACATCCGTTTTACTAAATTATTCTGTACTATTTTTAACCTTTTAACAAATACTTTAATATTTTCCAGTATAACACTTTTTGATGAAATCTCCCTATTTAACTCCTTATCTTCTTTTGTCAGCAGGTGTTTATTTGATCTCTCTGGAAACCAGGGTGTTTGCATGCATTCTGACAAGCCCTACTAAATTGTATCTGCCATGTATCATATTGTCTTTCTTTTTGTCTTTCTTTGCAACAAATACATGTCTATTAAAATAAACTAAAATCGTTCCTTGTCCTATTATCGCTGTGCATACTATTTGCTCGCCTTTAATTTAACTACTACCAACGGTTATTGTAGTCTTTTTTTCTTCTTGCCTTGCCATTTTCGCTGTTTTTGAAGTCTTTGTATCACTATTCTGTAGCATCTATCACTGCTACTTCTAGTCTTCCTTAACAATACCTATTCCCATCTGCATATTCTATTCCCCGCTACTCATTAATACTTCTTCTGTATACCCTAGTCTATATCCACAACTTTTGCTGACATTGTAACTGCCTTGCGATAATAGTTCGGGTATTGCCTGAAGTATTCAAACATCATTCCTGCAATATTCTCTATACTCAATTTTCTCTTTGCTCACCTACCCCCCTATCTTTTCTTACTCCTTGCTATCCTTACTGTTTTGTCAAATGTCCCTTTCTTTACTCCCATTAATACTAAACCCATTCCATCTGACCCGCCCGCTTTCTTTTTCTGTTTCATAGTACTTCTATTGTACTTTTATATGTTAGTTATTAAGAGGTCTAATGTTTAATTGCTGGCGCTTCTAATCCAAGCTCTTCTAAATATCCTTATCATGTCTAGTTTTGACGACAGTTCTACAGTCAAATCACTTTAGGTTGCACCGAAACAAATAAGAAGGTAGGCTTTTGTTAAAAAAGGATGGCAGGAAACAGAGGATTTTACACCAAACTCATCCGGATCTTTTAGACTACAACATGGTGCAATTTAAGGTGATTTGATTATAGAGTTATTATTTTCGTCAATACTCCAAAAACATGTCACAAATACCCTGGGGGGGACTTGAACCCCAATCTTATCCTTAGGACGGATCTGCTCTATCCAGTTGAGCTACCAGGGCATGATCGTAATTATAATTATGGAATTTTGTTTCAACGTTAATATTTTTTACCATAGAAAGAATCAATATTCTTTTTTATATTTTCTCTGTCTTTTAAAAATGAAATCTCAAGAAATAAACATAAAAAGAGCTACACCTTTGAAAATAACGCTTTTGACTGAAAAATCAGGCGCGTTTCTAATTTTAATTTGATTCTATATCCACAAAAGGGGCTTATGCCACAACGCGTTCTTATAAATTCCTGTGGCGAAGGGGGGTGTTACTTTTCAAACTTCGACAAATCAAGCTTTACTGTCATCTTTGCATCCTCTTAAAAAATCGGGGCGACTGGATTTGAACCAGCGACCTCACGGTCCCGAACCGAGCGCTCTAGCCAGCTGAGCCACGCCCCGAAGCATTTTCTGCTTATTTATAACCCCGAGAATTCAACGGTTCGACATTTAACCAACTGTTTTGCTTTAACAATTTTATCATTCTTATCTACGAGAACAATTTTTGGTTCAACTGGCTTATACCGAAATAATAAATCCCATGATTATAACTTTTCTGCCCTCTCCCTTTAAATATATCTTTTATATATCAGTTTTTGCAAGAAATTTATTTAATTTTCAAAGAATTTAACAAAAGACTGTTCTGCTTTGGTTTTCTATTATGGAGACAGGGTATTTTAATTTTGCGGTAGTTCTCACAAAATAAAAAAGGGGCGCATGTTTTTTTGTGAGTGTTTACGTCTTTATATTAAACATTTTATTGTACTCCTTAAGGTATGTTATATATTCTTCAGCTTTCCTAAAAGCGGTATCGATATTCAATGCAATATTTGCTCTTCCTAGGATATCAATAAACCCATAGTTTTTCAACACTTTTAAAGGCTGTTTTTGTACTTGGCACAAAATAAAACTTGTATTTGATGAAACGCACTTTTTGTAAATTTTGTACAATGTGTGGTATCCTGTGGCATCGATAGCGGGAACTTTCCGCATTCTTAATATTATAACTTTACAGGCTTTAATTTTTTCTATATGCTCTGTAAATGCACTTACTGCTCCAAAAAAGAAAGGTCCATTGATTTCATATACAACCACGTCTTTTAATTTCTTTTTATCTTCAATTTCATCATCGTCTATACCTTCATAGACGTCATCTTTTGTGGTATCGATATTTGCAATATCAGACATTCTTTTCATAAACAAAAGTGAGGCTAAAATCATGCCTACTTCTATAGCATGGACTAAGTCCACAAAAACCGTTAAACCAAAAGTGATAAGAAAAACTAAAGAGTCACTTGCAGGAGCTATAAGAATTTCTTTGAAAGCGTTAAAATTCATCATTCTAAAGGCTACTGTAAATAATATTGAGGCAAGCGTTACCATAGGTATAAGCACAATGTATTTCATAAAAGCAAGTAATATTATAAGCATAAAAATAGCGTGCGCTAATCCTGCAATAGGTGTTTTCCCACCGTTGTTTACATTTGCTGCGGTTCTGGCTATAGCGCCTGTGGCGGGGATACCTCCAAAAATTGCGGAACCTATGTTTGCTATACCTTGAGCTATAAGCTCAGTGTTGGATCTATGTTTTTTTCCTATCATACCATCTGCGACTACAGCGGAAAGCAATGACTCTACTCCGGCAAGAATTGCTATAGTTAAAGCAGGCTGAAATAATTTGCCTATAAGTTCAAAACTTACTGTAGGCATTTGAGGTAAAAAAGACATGGATTTTGTTATATTACCGAAACGAGAAAATATTGTTTCAATCGGAAGATTAAAAAATTTTACGATCAATGTAGAGATTACTAATGCAGCAAGTGGCGCCGGAAAAAACTTAAATTTTTTAGGATAAAATACCATAAACAGCAGAATTCCTATCCCCATGGCAAAAGTTGAAATATTGATACAGCCTAGACTCTGGATATATAATGACAACTTTCCTATGAAGTTAGATGGAATTGACGTAAGTCCTAAGCCTAAAAAATCATTAATTTGTGTTGAAAACAGCACCACAGCAATACCACTTGTAAATCCTGTTGTTACAGGATCAGGGATATATCGTATAATCTTGCCAAACTTCAAAAGCCCCATTGTTATTAAAAAAATGCCTGCCATAACGGTAGCCGTTGTAAGTCCGTCCATTCCGTAATTTTTTATTATTCCGTAAACTATAATTACAAAAGCCCCTGTAGGCCCACCAATCTGTACACGACTACCGCTGAAAAGTGAAATTAAAAACCCTGCTATCACAGCGGTTACAAGTCCTTTGCCCGGTACAACGCCTGAAGCAATACCGAACGCTATCGAAAGAGGCATAGCAATAAACGCCACTATAAGTCCGGCATTTATATCGATCACAACACGGCTGAATGTGAATTCCTGCGATCTGTTTTTTAATAGGGTAAAAAATTTTGGTTTAAACATTTGTTTTGTATCGGATAAATCTAATTAAATCCTTTTTGCTATTTTTTCTTAAAAAACTACAACAGCACACTTAACCTTTAATATTTGCACTGTCACTTTTCTTGCTCCGGTATACCCATGCACACTTACATCTACATCCAGCCTTCATATCTTTATGCTTGCTTTTGTCTATGATAACATGCGTAATTGTATATATTGCTCTGCATTTTCAATAACATCACTCAACTTGGATAAATCTTTTGAGCCGCCTTGTGCAAAATCAGGTTTTCCGCCTCCGTAACCGTTGATTGCAACAGCAAAAGCTTTTGCAATCTTACTGGAATTGAGCCCCTTTTGCACATAATCCTCAGTGGCAGAAACTACAAAAAAAGCTTTGTCTTCATTTTTTGAAGCTATAACTAACACAACAGATTTTAGTTTTTCTTTTAACCTATCAGACATATCTCTTAACGTTTTTACATCAACATTATCGACTAATATAGGCAAAAAATTTATTCCGTTAACTTCTTTAATTTGTTTTATATAAGAATCTATTTCTTTAGATATAAAACTGTTCTTTAATGCATTACATTTGTTTATAATTTCATCTATCCTTTCTGAAGCTTTAATTATCGAAACATCTTTTTTATCTAACTCTAATTTTACTTTTGGAATATGCTTCTGCGCCGACGAGGAGCCAATAATTTCATCTATAAGTTCTTCAACTTTTCTTATCGAAGTATCTTTTTTATCTAACTCTGATTTTAATTTTCTGCTCTCGTCTTCTTCATCTAAAATATAATTTTCAGCTGCAACGCCAACGACTGCTTTTATGCGTCTTGTACCTGCAGCGATAGAGGATTCGGATATTATTTTAAACATGCCTATATCGCCTGTTCTTTTGACATGTGTACCACCACACAATTCCATTGAGTAGGTGGCATTGTTATCTTCACTTTTTACAGATACGGTCCTTACAACATCTCCGTATTTTTCGCCAAACAATGCCATCGCCCCCAAATTACGAGCCCGGGCTATGTCCATGGTTTCAATACATACTTCAAAATTTGCTCTTACAACAGAATTAACTCTTTTTTCTATTTTAATTAACTCTTCCTTTTTAATTGCAGAAAAATGCGTAAAATCAAAACGTAAATAATCGCTCGTGACTAAAGACCCTGCCTGAGCCACATGGTCACCAAAAACTTCACGGAGAGCCTTATGAAGAATATGCGTGGCTGTGTGATGTCTTGCAATTTTCTTTCTGTGCTCGATATCTATAATTGTTGATACGTCTTCGCCGGCCTTTAATGAACCTTTGACCACTTTTACTTTATGCGCAAATAAATTTCCTATGGGTTTAAAAACACCTTCAACATCAGCTTCAAAATTATTATTTTCTATTTTGCCTTTATCAGAACTTTGCCCGCCAGACTGCGCATAAAAAGACGTTTGCGAAAGAACAACTTCACCCTCATCGCCAGTTTTTAATCCATCAATTTCTTTTCCATCTTTTATCAAAGCCAAAACCTTACCTTCGCTTCTATAATCATCATATCCCGTAAAAACAGTATCATTTGTTTTTTTGCGCAGTAGAGAATAAAATGTTATGTCTCTTTCACCTGACCCGCCCCAAGCAGCCCGCGATTTTTCTTGAGCGGTTTTTTGTTCGGACTCAAACCCTGCCTCGTCAACTCTCAAACCACTTTCAAAAGCAATTTCTTTTGTTAAATCATAAGGAAACCCGTAAGTATCGTAAAGCTTAAAAACATCTTTTCCTGCAATAACATTTACACCTTTAGACTTATAAGAACTTACGATACCGGAAAGCATTTCAGAACCTGCTGCAAGCGTCTCCAAAAACTTTTCTTCTTCTAGCTTAACAATAGATTGTATATTGCTTAACTTTGACGAAAGTTCCGGATATGCCGGCTCCATAATTTTAAATACCGTTGAAGCAAGTTCATTTATAAACGGTTTATTGTATCCGCAAAGTTTACCTTGCCTTAATGCTCTTCTTAAAATTTTTCTTAGAACGTAACCCCTCCCTTCATTTGATGGCAATATACTGTCTGAAATTAAAAAAGTTATCGCTCTTGAATGGTCTGCAAGCATTCTTAAAATTGATATATTTTTGCCTTCGTTTTTTATCTTTAACAATTCCGCTGCATTTTCCATAACAGATATAAACAAATCGGTATCAAAAACATTCTTTTTACCGTTTACTGCTGCAACAAGTCTTTCAAGACCCATACCTGTATCTATGTTTTTTCGCGGTAGATTTTTTAGAGAGCCGTCCAACTGTTTATCAAACTGTGTAAACACCAGATTCCAGATTTCAAGATATCTATCGCAATTACAGTCTGGTCCGCATGTAGGCTTACCGCAGCTCATTTCATGACCTAAATCTATCAAAATTTCAGAACATGGTCCGCATGGTCCGGTATCACCCATACTCCAAAAATTTGTTTCGTCACCCATTTTTATAATTCTATTTTCAGGGACAATCTTTTTCCATATTTCAACGGCCTCGTCGTCGTCTTTGTAAACAGTTATATAAAGTTTATCTTTAGGTAACGACATATTTTTTGTTAAAAATTCCCACGCCCAAGCAATAGACTCTTTTTTAAAATAATCACCAAAAGAAAAATTTCCTAACATTTCAAAAAATGTAAGATGTCTTGTAGTCAAACCAACTTGTTCTATATCTGACGTTCTAAAACATTTTTGACAGCTTGCAGCGCTCGTAAAAGAATCTTTGCTTTGTCCCAAAAAATGCTGCTTGAACTGCACCATACCAGCTGAAGTAAAAAGAAGTGTTTTGTCTCCTGTGGGGATAAGTGAGTCTGATGAAACAACAGTGCAACCATTGTTTTTAAAAAATTCTAAAAATTCTGCTCTAATTTGATACGATTGTTTACTCATAATGCACTGATTTTACCAAAATTCCACATCTAACTCAAATAGACCCCTTGCATAAATATTTAGTCTAATAGACCTATTTCCGAACACGTATGTAAATAGTAGGCTCGGGACAATAATCAAGCAAGCAAAGAACGTAGAAATAAGAGATTTAGCTAAAGTCATTTTATATCAGAGAAAAGTGTATGATAAAAGCAAAGTTTCTAGGCAAGCGCAAAAGAATAAGGAATATGCCGGTAAATAGTTCCGCCGTTTTTGTGGTTTATACCAATACCGAAAGTTAAGACAATCAAGCAAGCATAGATGCAAACATAAAGTGGCAATGACAAAGCAAACAATGGCAAAACAAGTGGAAGCTTAAACGCAGACTAAAAGGAAGCAACAACGATCCAGCGTCAGGCATTGTTCTAGTATTGGCGCTGAAAACATAAAAATCCTTGTTTATCAAAAAAAATCGCAAAATGTGTCAAAATACGATAAATCAGAAATTATCACATGGAAACATCAGAAAATTTTTAATGCCGCAACCAACTAGAGACCAATCAATTCCACAAAAACAGTGAAACTACTTACTTTCAAGAACTTTTGTCATTTCAAGAATTTTTGTCAATGCTGTTTTGGCGCCAGAATGCCCTTGTTCCGCCGCTTTTTTAAACCAATTCCTTGCTTCTTTGTAATCCTGTTTTACTCCTTTACCTTTGTCATACATCTAACCCAAGTTATTTTGAGCCTCGGCATTTCCTTGTTCTGCTGACTTTTTATACCAGTTAAATGCTTCTTTGTAGTCTTGTTTTGCTCCTTTTCCTTCGTAATACATCGTACCCAAGTTATATTGAGCTGGGGCAAATCCTTGTTCTGCTGCTTTTTTAAACCAGTTAATTGCTTCTTTATAATCCTGTTTTACTCCGTATCCGTCGCGGTACGTCACACCCAAGTTATATTGAGCTGGGGTAAATCCTTGTTCTGCTGACTTTTTATACCAGTTAAATGCTTCTTTATAATCTTGTTTTACTCCTTTACCTTTGTCATACATCACACCCAAGTTATGTTGAGCTGGGGCCAATCCTTGTTCTGCTGCTTTTTTATACCAGTTAAATGCTTCTTTGTAATCTTGTTTTACTTCTTTACCTTCGTAATACCTCGAACCCAAGTTATTTTGAGCCTCGGCATTTCCTTGTTCTGCTGACTTTTTGAGCTGATTAATTGTTTTTTTATCATTTTGGGATACACTTTCTCCTTTGATATCAGATACACCCAAACAAATGTTTGTACATATAAACATTGCTAGTACTACTAACATATTCCTTACTCTTTTGTGCTTGCCTAGAGACTTTACTCTTATCATCCTTTTTCTCCTTGATATAAAATGATTTTGGCTAAATCTCTTTTTTCTATGTCTATGTGGAATCCTTGCGATTTAGCAGACGATAAGTTAAGCTATTTTTTGTTAATGTTGATAGTGTAGCATATCCGACGATTAAAATGTCTAGGTAAAACCAAACATGCCAGAGGGCAACTTTACGCGAGTTAGTTTGACGGTCCATGGCTATATTCTTATTTATTTTTTTGAATGTTCATACTTTAGTGTTTTAGTGATCATTTCTGTTATATGCACCGGTCCAAAATATTGTATAGGACCTGGAAAGACATAATTTTCGTTTATAGTCCATTTATCCCTTTGTTTAACAAATTCTTTAAATGGTTTACCATTTAAATCGATCAATGTCTTTCGTATAACAGGCTTTTCTTTACCGCATCTCTTTTCTATACCTATCATCATTGTAAGAGGAATTCCGCCACACTCCCATTGATTTGGAGACTTTGCAAGATTTCTTACATACGACATATAACCTGTAAAACCATTGAGAATGAGCAAAGCGGCATTATAGCCTAAAGCATAGGTGTAATTAGCATCAAAATTCGATGGAATGCCGCAACGCCCTTCGTATCCGAAAAAATGCGTAGTAGCCGAAAATTTACCATTATATTTATCTTCTTTTTTAAGCTCCGCAAGTCTCCTGCGAATCATTTCAATTAAAAGTTTTTCCGTCTCAATTAACGATACTGCGACATTGCCGTGTGGATCTCTGTCCGATATAAGTTGTAAAGCAATCTCCACAGGCAAATTAGCCATCAATGACGAGAGCTCCTTAGAAAGTTTGCCACATACGAAATTTTTTCTCTCTTCAACTGAAGAGATCTTCGAAAGTGCATCTTTATTTTCAACCAAAATATCGTTTAAAGCTAAAATAAGTTCTTTTATTTCAGGTATAAATTCTATAATGCCTTCAGGCACTAAAACAATACCAAAATTTTTTCCTGCTTGCGAACGCTTTATTATAACATCAACTATACTTTCAACAACTTTGGCAAGAGTCATATTTTTTGCCAAAATCTCTTCACCAATCAAAACAATGTTAGGCTGAGTTTTAAAACCAACTTCCAACGTAATATGCGAAGCGCTTCTGCCCATAAGACGGACAAAATGCCAAAGCTTACGCGATGAATTTGCATCCCTGCAGATATTACCAACAAGTTCAGAGTAAATTTTTGTCGCCGTATCAAAACCAAACGAAACTTCTACATATTTATTTTTTAAATCGCCGTCAATAGTTTTTGGAATACCAATAACACACTTACCTATGTTCTCCTGCTTTAGATATTCTGCAATCATTGCCGCATTTGTATTAGAATCATCACCGCCAACAACGACCAATGCGTCAACATTGCATATTTCAAGATTTTTTTTTGCCAAGCAAAACTGATCCGCAGTCTCAATTTTTGTCCTGTCGGACTGTATATAGTCGAATCCTCCAGTATTTCTATACTCATCAAGAACTTTTTCAGAAATTTCTTTGTACCTGTTTTTTAATACTCCTGACAAACCACTAATATAACCTATTAGGGTGTTCTTTTTATTTGCTTTTTTTAATCCATCATAAAGCCCTGCGACGACGTTATGTCCTCCTGGAGCTTGGCCTCCCGAAAAGACTACTGCAACTTTCATAACTTTCTTTTTAACGACAATATTTGATCCCTTCTCAAATGTAACTATAGGCAACCCGTAAGTATTTTTAAAAAATCCCCTAACTTTATCTTGATCTGCTACGGACTGCGTTAGTTTTCCTTTGGCTGGTTTTACAGAAGTCACACCATTTCTTAATACACCAGGAAGTACGGGTTTAAATCTTGTTCTCTCAATTTGAATTTCTGAAGTATTAAATGATTTTCGTGTCATGTTTTTACACCTTTGTTTTTATTTTTTATTATAGCTAACTCGCAACAAACGCATAAAAAGTAATTTTACTACGAGAGATACCCCCCCCCCCCACCTCCTCCTAAACTGTTTTGTAATTGGATACGAGGTACAATGTAAACTTATCTTTATTTTGCCCATTTACTTTAACAGTAAGCATTTACTACCTCTTGTATTTTTTTTACAGTGATGTATATATCTTGCGATGATGTTATTTCTGTTATCATACAAATATTGTCAGGTTTATATTTATAGACTTCAAGCAAATTTGAAAGTTTAATTCCTCCGATAGCAACTTTAGGGATTGCTATATTCTTTACGCAAAAATCTAAATAATCTAATCCTACGGGATCTGCAGCATCATCTTTTGTGAAAGTTTTATATATAGGGCCTACACCTATGTAATCAGCGCCTTGTTCTACGGCAAGTAAAGCTTGTTTTGGCAAATTAGTAGATACTCCTATGGTTATGTCGTCTCCTGCTAGTTCTCTTACTTTTATAAGGGGCAAATCGTCTTGACCTATATGAATGCCGTCACTGCAAACAGCCAACGCTATGTCGACATCGTCGTTTACTATAAAAAAACAGCTGTAATCTAAAGTTAGTTTGCGTATAATTTCACATTGTTTAAACCTTTCAATTTTTGCTTTATGCTTATCGCGGTATTGCAGGATTTTTATACCTGCATCAAGCATTTGTCTGGCAACCGTAATGTTGTCTCTGCCGTTTGAAAAATTTTCGGCAGTAACTGCATATAAACCTTTAGGCATTTGTTTTTTCATAATGGCGTAAATTCAAGCAGCTAAGCAGCAGAATTAAAGACCTCCTTTGACATGCAGGATAATTTAGACATTTAACTTTATTGACAACACACCTTGCGTTAGCTCAAAAATAGATGCGGCACGCCCTTTTTGAGCCATAACCACGTCCATCTTAGTAAATTTAGTCTGTTTTATTGATTAATATGGTTCATTTTGACACAGTTTGTTTTTTATGTTTTAAATTTTTAATATCAATAACATCGGCATTATCCCAAAGTTTTTCAAGTTTGTACAATTCTCTTATTTCAGGAGACATAATATGTGCAATAATACCACCGTAATCTATAACCTGCCAAGTTGAAGAAGATATGCCGTCTCTTCCTAAAGATCTTACATCTTGTTCTTTAAAAGTTTTTTCAATATCAGACGATATTGCGTTCATCTGTGGTGTTGACTGGGCTGTGGTTATAACAAAATAATTTGCAATCGTAGTTAAATTACAAACATTTAAAATAACAGTATCTATCGCTTTCTTATCGTCAGCTATCCATGCGACCTTAAGAGCTAACTCGTAAAAATCAATTTTTGCCGGCATGTTCCCCTCTTTTATCAAGATTGTCGCATATTATACAATCTCTACCAAGAAATACATCAACATCTACATATGCCCTATTGTTATAAGAGACTATCACCTTATTGGTCTCTAAAATCTTTGCTATCTTTAAAGCTTGATAGAATTTTCCTTTATAGTCTTTTATCAAAGTTTTCTCGTAAGGTGTAGAAAAATTACTCCAATCCAATACATCAAATTTATTATCTCTTAAAACCCATGTTAACTTCTCTGCTATTCGAGGCTTTTTTGAAGCGTTTTTGATATCAACCAATATATCACTTGTTTTTGTCTGTGAACTTACATTAACATAGTACATTGTATCTAAAAATTCTTTAATGTTTTGTTTATCAGGCTCAACCCTCGTCTTTGTGTACTTTACTGGTAGTTCGCAAAACATAAGCATAGATTTTAAAGTTTTAAATCTCAAAACGGAAGTTATAAATGATATTCTTGAAATATTAGTATCTAAAAAATGATGATTTTTATAGATATTTAGTATTTTATACGGCATCAAATTTAAGACACATTCTATTGTTTCATAACGGTTTAAAGACTCTAAATCTTTATTTTCAAAGCTATCTTTTGCAATAAGAGATTGGAGCTCTTTATTATTACCTGTTATAGCATTGAGCATTTCAAAGCTCATATTGATATAAAAACTAGTTTCACGCGTGTTTTCTAAAACTTCATGTAAATCTAAATAAAATTTTTGTATAGCAGAGCTTAAATCTTTTTTTGCGTTTTTATTAAACTGCGCTTTAAGGCTTATCGTTTTTTCTTTCTTCTTAAAAACAACAACATCAGTATTTACAGATAATACTTTTAGCACGTTGGTTCCCTTGTCATATAAAACGGTATATACGTCAAGTCTCCCAGGAAATAATTTCTCGCTACCGTATAATAAAACAGAAAAAGTAACGCCGCCCTTATTTTTAATTTCTTTCCCGATAGCATCATTTTCATGCACATGATAAATACATAAAAATAATATTATAAATATGCCTAAAATAACAACCGTTATTTTAATTATATTTTTTATAATTCGAGACATACCAATTCCATATATCTACAGTTTGTGGACACAACCAACTGCCACTATCAATAACATATTCTACTTTTTTCCTAAGGATTTCAAAAAAAGCTTTATCTAAATCATTCTTTGCTAAATCTCGTATTCTTTTTGCGTATTTCCACTTTCTGTCATGAGAAACAGAATCTGAAACAAAAACTATTTTCTCAAGAACGCTCATATTTTTTCTGCCCAGAGTATGATTTCTTATCGTATTCAAAATATCTTTATCTTTTATTTTAAATTCTTCCTTTGCAACAATTTCGCCGGCAAAGGAATGCAGCAAATGCGGTGAAAATTTTACTATCTCTTTAAACCATTCGAAAGTTTTACGTCTTTTAAAAAAATCAATAAGTTCTTTGTTTGTCATGGCTTTCGCACAATCATGCAAAAGTCCCGCAATTTGGGCCCTCAGTAAGTCTACATTATTTTTTGAAGCAAGTTCTACAGCAATCATAGCGACATTGTAAGAGTGTTCAAATCTTTTAGGACTTAGATGCTTAGATAGGTAGTCAAATATCTGTACTTCAATGTTTCTGTTCATTTATGGTAGCTCATTTTCTATACTGCAGTTTATAGTTGTCAACTACTTTTTTTAAACGGGCACAAAGTTTACAATACCTAGGCTTGGTTGATACAAGTTTTCTTTTCATAATTTTATCCTACACACTAAACAAATACGCAAATTCTCTAACAGTTACTACCATTTTTGCGCCCAAAATAGCAATTTGAGTTCACTTAAAAACTCTTAAAATTTATCAAAAAAAGGATAAAGCAGAAGATATCTTTTTTGATAAAAAAAAGATATAATTTTTTCCAAGAGCAGAAACAATTTTTACTTGCACAAGAGAAAAGGTTTCTTATACTTTGACAAATTTTTAAGATTTTTATCTTAACTGATAAAATTAACGGATGAGGGCTTTTGTGCCTTTATCTGCAATTGGATTTCAACTTGCTTTAGATATCTCATCGTAAAAATAACATCGGGCGTTACTAGCAGCGGCTTTGCTGTATGGGTTTTTAGACAGACCCGTAATGTAATTGTTTAAAGGTGTAAAAATGACAGATGTTATAGTTTACATAGGGAGGTTCCAACCACCAACGCTTGCTCATTTGGAAATAATAAAAAAGGCGCAACACTTAGCTAAAAAAGTTATAGCAATAGTGTGCTCTGCAAAAAAAGCAAGAAGCGTTCATGACCCTTGGACTGCCCGAGAAAGAATTGAAATGCTGGGTTTGGTTAAAGAAATTGACTACGAAAGGCTGATCATTGCGTCTATACCAGACAGTAACTACGATTTTTCGTGGTGGTTGGCTGAAGTTGAAAAAATAGTAAAGCAAAATACAAATCAAAACGATAAAGTAGGCATAATAGGACATAAAAAGGATAATACAAGTTATTATTTGGATTATTTTCCAAAATGGAAATTTGTTGAAATGCCTAAGTTATACAATGGTCTATCCGCAACACAAATAAGAGAAAAGTTATTTGAAAACAATTATATCTTGCGTGTACCTGATGAAGTAAGCAAATGGTTAAGTAATTGGATTTCAAACAATAAAAATATTTATAATGCCTTAAAAGATGAATACAGTTACATCAAAGGCTATAAGGACATGTGGAAATCAGCGCCTTTTGCCCCTGTTTTTGTAACTGCAGATGCAATTTTAATTTGTAAAAAAAATATTCTTTTGATACACAGAAACAGTAACCCCGGAAAATGTCTTTATGCAATACCTGGTAGTTTTTTAGAGCAAACAAAGCTTATCGCCAACTGCGCTGTAGGAGAATTAAAGAAAGAAATTGAAATTGATGTTGATGCTAACACTCTTAAAAAGAGTTTGTCTTTTGTAAAAGTATTTGACGATCCATCTAGAGACCAAAGAGGAAGAAGTATTGCGCATGTTCATTTGTTTGATTTGGAATTAGATGATTTGCCAAACGTTAAGTCTTCCGGTGATGCTCGTGGAGTCAAATGGATGCCTCTTAAAAATTTAGACGGACTGCAAGATAAATTTTTTGGAGATCATTATCAAATTATCAAGAATATGTTAAAGGTATAAAGCAAGACAGGCAGTATATGTTTAGGGTGTTTCTAAAAGCTCTAGCGAGTTATCGTCGCTGTGTCTTTGTTTTGATACCCTATGTTATTTTTACAACGAGATACCTTAAGCAAGGTTAGCATGGTAAATACAGAAATCTGTAAAAATCATGGATTTTAGAGACGCCTGTTTAGTTAAAATGCTGCAAATACTGTTGAATCTAGGATAGTTTCTTGTTTCTAGATTTGATTTTTATCATAGGAGAGGTTTATGAGAAAAATTATTATTGCACTGCCAAAAGGCAGACGGCTTTTAATCCAGGCGTATGACATTTTTAAAAAGGCAGGCTATACGTCACAATCTTTGGAAAGGGAAATTGAGTTGCATGAGTTGAGGCAATTAGAGTTTGGGTGCGACAATGGCGAGGCGATATTTCTGCTTGCTCGTGTTGCAGACATTCCACAGTATGTAGATAAAAATTGGGCAGATATCGGAATTTCTGCATTTGACTGTTATCGTGAATACGAATTGCAAAGCACGGCTTCTCGGCATTCAATGTATGGCGACAATTTCGTAACGAATATTTTTGCAGATTTGAAATTGTGTGAAAAATCAAGATTTTGCGTTGCAGGCGAACCAAAAGAATTGAAATTTTATGAACAATGCAAGCAAAATGACGATACAATCCTTACAATTGCTACTCAACATCCAAATATTGCGGCAAAATATTTTTCGAAGAAAAATATGGTAGTTGACATTATAACGATTACAGGCTCATCGGAAATAATGCCTAAACATGGCGAGATTGATGCAATATTTGATATTGTCGAGAGCGGCAGGACATTGGAGGAAAATGGATTAATAATTTTTGAGGAAGCTATGCCAATTAAAACTAAAATTTTAGTGAGTAAGGCAGCGTTAAAATACGATGAGAATATTTCAAAAATGATAGGGAGACTTGAAAATGCTATTAAGTAGGGACTTGTCGGTCGTAAAAAAACGGTGGCAAGATGTAAATATTGAAGTGGAACAAACGGTTAAGGCAATACTTGACGATGTGCAGAAAAATGGCGACAGCGCGGTTAAGGTATATGCAAAAAAATTCGATGGTTTTGTTGGATATAGTTTTGAAGTTGAAAACACTGTCAAAGAAAGTGCAGACTTTATGCGAATTTTGGAACGCTCCAAGATGCAAATTATAGAATTTCACAAAAATCAAATCGAAAAGTCGTGGTCTATAAACAAAGATAACGGTGTAATTATGGGGCAAATCGTGCGCCCGTTGGAACGTGTGGCAGTGTATGTTCCAGGAGGTACGGCGAGTTACCCCTCTTCTGTTTTGATGAATGTTATTGCCGCAAAATTGGCAGGTGTAAGCGAAATTATAATGCTGTGTCCAAACCCAAATGACGAAGTTTTAATGGCGGCAATTGTTGCAGGTGTAGATAAAATCTACAAAATTGGCGGTGCGCAGGCAATCGCTGCGGCAGCGTATGGCACGGAAAGCATACCAAAAGTTGACAAAATAGTTGGCCCTGGCAACATATATGTTACAACGGCCAAAAAGCAGGTGTATGGCAAGGTTGGCATTGATATGATCGCAGGACCGTCCGAAGTGTTGATAATAGCTGACAAAACCGCAAATCCAAAATATATTGCTGCAGATTTGATGAGCCAGGCTGAGCATGATAAACTAGCAAGCGCGATACTTATCACGACAGATGAGCAAATTTTGATTGATACCGAAAAAGAATTGGAGCGGCAACTTTCATATTTGAAACGACGGGAAATAATTGAGAGTGCGCTTAGAAGTTATGGGGTCGCAATTGTGGTTGACGTTTTAGAAAAAGCATTTGAATTATCAAACAAAATCGCTCCTGAACACTTGGAAATTCTAACAGACAACCCGTTGGAAAAATTGCCAAAAGTTAAAAATGCAGGCTCGATATTTTTAGGCGAGAACACGCCTGAACCGTTGGGCGATTATATGAGTGGTACCAACCATGTTTTACCAACAGGAGGAACGGCAAAATTCTACTCGCCGCTTGGCGTTTACGATTTTGTGAAGTTTAGTTCGTACAGCTACTATCCGCGAGAAGTTTTGGCAGATTTCAAAGATGATGTTATAAAATTTGCAAAATTGGAAGGGTTGGACGCGCACGCAAATTCTATTAAAGTTAGATTTGAGGAGAGTTCTTAATGATTAGTGAAAAAGTTAAAAAATTAAGACCATACGTCGCGGGGATTCAACCAATTGGCGATGGTTGGATAAAATTAAACACTAACGAAAACCCATATCCACCCTCTCCAACAGTTGCAAATGCTATAAAAAATTTTGACTTTGCAAGACTTCGTTTATACCCAGATGGCGATAGCAATGTGTTGCGTGAAGCTATATCTCAAGAATTTGGTTTGGGTGCAGCGGCGTGCTGCTTTGTCGGTAATGGCTCGGATGAAGTTTTGTCGATAGCATTGCAAACGTTTTTTAGCGGAAAAACAAATATTTTGACACCAGACATCTCGTATGGCTTTTACAGTGTTTGGGCGCAAATGTATGATATTGGCTTAACGCAAATTCCATTAAATCAAGATTTTAACATTGATGTTAGCCAATATAGAAATGGCAATGGAGTTATAATTGCCAACCCTAATGCGCCAACTTCTATTGCTCTTTCTAAATTAGAGGTTGAAGAAATCGTTAAAAACAATCCAAAAGGTGTCATAATTGTTGATGAAGCTTATGTGGATTTTGGAACAGAAACAGCAATCCATTTGACAAGAAAATATGATAACCTGCTAGTCGTCCGCACGTTTTCAAAATCGTATTCGTGCGCGGGTTTGCGCGCAGGGTTTGCAGTTGGAAATAGCCAATTAATAAGTGCGATGATTACGGTAAAAAACTCATTTAATTCCTACCCATTGGATATGTTAGCGCAAGTTGGGGTAAAGTCGGCGCTGCAAGACGAAAAATATTTTCGTGAGAACTTGGAGCGCATAATTGCCACCCGTGACAAAACGGTTAAGGCTTTGAAAGAGCTGGGAATGAATGTTTTGAACTCAAGTACAAATTTTTTGTTTGTTGAATTTGAGAATGCAAAAGAAGTTTATGAAAAGTTGTTTGAAAGCAAAATCTTAGTACGCTATTGGGATAAACCCAGGATTAACAAATTCTTACGAGTAACGATAGGCGCCAAAGAAGAAACGGAGGCATTTATACAATGCGTGAAACGACTTTAACAAGGAAAACTAGGGAAACTGAAATTGAGATTGCCTTGAATTTAAACCAGAGAGGCGAAAACAAAATTAGCACAGGGGTTGGTTTTTTTGACCATATGCTAAATCTACTGGCTTTTCAGGCAGGAATAACACTAAAAGTGATCGCAAATGGCGATTTGAATGTAGATGAACATCACACGATTGAAGATATTGGGATAATTTTGGGGCAGGCATTGAAGGATGCTCTTGGCAACAAAATAGGTATTAACCGCTATGGTTGCGCAAAAATTCCGATGGATGAGGCTTTGGTTGAAACGGTTCTTGATATTTCTAACCGTCCATATCTTGTTTTTAATGTGGAACTACCCGCTTGTAAAGTTGGCGATTTTGAAACGGAACTGGTGGAGGAATTTTTTAGGGCGGTTATCGTAAATGCGGGAATAACATTGCACGTTAACGTTATACATGGGAAGAATACACATCACATAATTGAAGGTATTTTCAAATCGTTTGGGCGAGCATTAGGCGAGGCGATAAAAATTAGCAGTGATAGTATTCCTTCGACGAAAGGAGTCCTGTAAATGATTGCTGTTATTGATTATAATGTGGGTAACGTCAGCAGCGTTTTGAATATGTGTCGACGTTTGGGCGTGACTGCCAAGCTCATGAGGCAATCCGACAAAATTAAACGAGCAAGCGGTATAATTCTACCAGGCGTGGGGAGCTTTCATGTGGCTATGCAAAATTTGACAGAGTTTGGATTGATAGACATTCTAAACGATTGTAGGGCCAAAGGTACAAAAATACTGGGCATTTGTTTAGGTATGCAAATTCTATTTGAAAAAGGCTTTGAGGGTGTAGAAACAGCAGGGCTTGGGTATCTAAAAGGCAATGTAGATTTGATTAATACCACTGCAAAACTACCGCATATGGGTTGGAATAATATCAGCGTGGGCGATGTTTATTTTGTCCATTCGTATATGGCAGACTTTACCGACGATTGCATTGAATTCGCAGAATATGGCGATGTGAAAATCCCCGCAATCGTGCAAAAGGATAATGTTATGGGCTGTCAATTCCATCCTGAAAAGAGTGGAAAAGTTGGTGAAGAAATCTTAAGAAAGTGGATGGCAAATTTATGATAATTCCTGCTATTGATTTGTTGGACGGCGAGGTTGTTCGCTTGTACAAGGGAGATTATGGGCAAAAAACTGTATATAGTAAAAATCCCATTGAAATCGTACAAAACTTTAAAGATATGGGCGCAGAATTTTTACACATCGTTGATTTAGACGGCGCAAAAAGCGGACTAACCACAAACTACGAAATAATTAAAGAAATAGGCAAAATAATCCGCATTCAAGTAGGCGGTGGGATTAGAACGGCCGAGACTGTCGGAAAATATTTACAAATTGCTAATAGAGTGATTTTAGGAACTATCGCCGTAAAAGATCCTAAGTTTGTGCGCGATATGGTGGATAAGTATGGTGCGGATAGAATCGTCGTAGGTGTTGACGTTCGCAATGGAAAAGTGTCAATCAATGGTTGGCTCCAGGACACTGGTGAAGATTATCTCAAATTTATCGATAGCTTACCTGTAGAAGTTGTTGTCGTTACCGACATTTCCAAAGATGGTACGCTAACTTCACCAAACTGGGATATGTATGAGAAAATTAGAAACAAAAAAATTATAGTTAGCGGTGGCGTAGCGAGCAACGATGACATTAAAAAAGCTGACAAATACTATGGCGTGATAGTTGGCAAGGCATATTATGAGGGAAAGGTGGATTTAGAGCGATGCTTAAAAAGAGGATAATTCCGTGTTTGGATATTGCAAATGGAAAGGTTGTAAAAGGCGTTAATTTTGTAGATTTAGTTGATGTTGGTGATCCTGTTGAAATTGCAAAGCGATACGAACAGCAATGTGCTGATGAGGTTGTATTTCTTGATATTACCGCTACATACGAAAATCGCGATATTATCTATGATTTAATCAGACGGGCAGCAAGAGAACTTTCTATTCCACTTGCCATAGGAGGCGGAATTCGCACGGTTGATGATTTTCGCAAAATTCTATCTTGCGGAGCAGATAAAGTGACCATAAATTCGTCTGCAGTTGCCAACCCAAATTTAATCCTCAAGGCAAGCGAGGAATTTGGTAAACAATGCGTTGTCGTAGCAATTGATGGTAAGTTGCTTGATAACCAATACAAAGTTTTTGTCGAAGGCGGGCGCAAGAACACAGGGTTAGATTTAGTCGAATGGGCGAAGAAATGCGAAACCTTAGGAGCTGGGGAAATTCTTCTCACTTCTATGGATGGAGATGGTACACAAAATGGCTACGACATCGCAATGACAAATGCGGTTTGCAATAGCGTAAATATTCCAGTAATCGCAAGCGGTGGGTGCGGGAGCATAGATGATATTATAGATGTTTTCAGGAAAACTAACTGCGACGCAGCATTAGTAGCAAGTCTCTTCCACTATGCAATGGCAACAGTAAGTGATGTAAAAATTCAAATGGAAAGGAGTGATATACCATGCAGAATATTGATGGACTAATTCCCGCTATCGTGCAAGATTGGCACACAGGCAAGGTATTGATGCTTGCCTATGTTAATCAAGAAAGCTACGACTATATGCTTAAAAATGGTGAAACTTGCTTTTGGTCACGCTCACGTCAAATATTATGGCACAAGGGTGAAACTTCTGGTAACGTGCAAAAAATTAAAAATATGGCGTTTGACTGTGATAGTGATACGTTGCTAATTCAAGTGGAACAAACCGGAACAGGCGCTTGTCACACAGGAAGCTACAGTTGTTTTGGTGTTAACGCAAGCGAATATGAGATTTTAGATGAGGTTTACAACCAGATAATTGACCGAAAAAATAATCCAAAAGAAAAGTCATACACTAACTATCTTTTAGAAAAAGGTATTGATAAAATTTGCAAGAAAGTTGGTGAAGAGTCAAGCGAAGTCATTATAGCTGCAAAGAATGAAAATAAAAATGATTTGATTGATGAGATTGTTGATTTGGCATATCACTTAGAAGTTTTGATGTTTGTCAGCGGTATAACGCCAAAAGATATACGCGCTAAATTCGCTAAGCGACACGCAAAAGAGGGCAATTTGAAAATCGCAAATGAAAAGGGTGGTTTTTAATGCTTGATTTACACATGCACTCTAATTGTTCCGATGGCACAGATACCCCAACAGAACTACTGAGAAAATGCGAGCAACATGGGATTGAATATATTTCTATAACCGATCATGATAATTGTAACGCGTACAATGATGTGGCTGATTGGGATAAAGCCTTTTCAGGTAAAATAATAACAGGAATAGAGTTGCAAGCATATTTCAAGGGATTATCTATTGAAATCTTGGGGTACGGTTTTGACGTTGCAAAAATGCAGAAATTAACTAAAGACTTATATTTACCATTTGATGTTGTCAATAGCGAAGAATTGAAACGCTTGTATGGCATTTGTAAGAACATGGGTATGGCATTTGAGTACGACGTAATTGAAAAATATCAAAAAAGTGGTATTTATTATGCAACTGAATATCTACATAACGAGATAAAAAAAAGCGAATACAACAGGCAGTTTATCCCAGATAACGAAAGCTTAAGATTGGAGTCAATTTTTTTTAAACGCCATATTTCTAATCCAAACAGTTTGTTTTATATAGATGAAAGCGACTTAATTCCATCTACCAAAAAAATTATTGAGATTATTCATAATGCTGGCGGGTTGGCATTTATTGCGCATGTTTTTCAGTATGAGGAAAATGCGCTCGACGTACTGAATGGATTGGCTAATTTTGTCGATGGTGTGGAATGTTTTTACTCCTCGTTTAAAAATGAACAAACGGAATTTTTGTTAAAATTTTGCAATGAAAAAAAATTATTTGTATCTGGTGGCAGCGACTACCACGGCAGCAAACGTCCTGAAATATCTTTGGGGTCGAAAGCGCCCAAAGAGTATGTGGATAAATGGCATAGCTGTAGCAGATCCCTTGCGTAAGTCGCATTTTAATCAAAAAGGAGCAAATAAAACTTAAGGAAGTGCGTTCTTCATCTATAATTTTTATAGCTCGCTTATTAAAACTTTTGACTGAGTTTTATCTTTCATATTTTTTACTAAAACTTTCCCTGTCTTAAACTCTGTTTTAGCAAAAATTATTGTTTTAAAGGCGTGTATTTTATTTGCAAACTTTAATTGACTCGTTAAATTCTTATCATTTATAGGACCAAAAACAGAAATATCTTTATTAGACCTCTTGCAAAACTTAAGTATTAAATTCAAGAATACAAATACCTGAAACCCAAGTTAAATCGCAGTCCAAAGCGTCTTCTGCTATTACTTATCTATTCTCGAGACTATTTTGAACCTTTTAACAAATACTTTAATATTCTCCACTATAATCCTTTTTGATGAAATCTCCCTATTTAACTCCTTATCTTCTTTTGTTAGTGGGTGTTTCTTTGATCTCTTTTTGAGGGGTTAGTGTGTTTGTATGTATTTTGCCTAAGTCCTCATAAATTGTATCTGCCATGTATCTTATTGTCTTTCTTCCATAAATACATGCCTACTAAAATAAACCAAAATCGTGCTCCTTGCCTTTTCCTATCGCTGTGCATATTATTTGTCTCCTTCTCATTTCCACTACTACCAATGCCTTTATTGTATGTCTCTTTTTCTTCCCGCTTTTGCCATTTCGCTGTTTTTTTTAGGTCTTTGTATCACATCTGTAGCATCTATCACTGCTACTTCTACTTCTGCACCTTCCTTTAATCATACCTATTCCCATCTAGTGCATATTCTCCACTCTTTATTAATACTTCTTCTACGTGCTTTTAGTCCTATATGCACAACTTTCACTGACATTGTAACTGTCTCCTATCTGATAATACGTCCGATATTGCCCTAAAGTACTCAAACATCATCTTTACCATCTTCTCTATACTCAATTTTCTCTTTGCTCCTCCTACTCCCCCTTTTTCTTTTCTTACTCCTTGCTATCCTTACTGTTTTGTCAAACGTCCCTTTCTTTACTCCCATTAATATTAAACCCATTCCATCTGACCCGCCTGCTTTCTTTTTCTGTTTCATAGTACTTCTATTGTACTTTTATATATTAGTTATGCAAGAGGTCTATTGTCTTTTAATCCGTTTCTTGTTACTTTTATGGCAAAAGCAAAAGCATCGTTAAAAAGTTCTTGATCTGCAATAGCCACAAAAATTTTCTCAGGGCTGGAAAGATTATTAAAAAAATCTGTATTTTGCGCCGCAAGAAGCGCTCTTTGCGAACCTAAAGCAAAACCTACTGCCGGAGTACTTTGCCCACCAATTTCTTTAACGAGATTATCGTACCTTCCTCCAGCCGCAAGCGCATCTTGCGAACCTACAGCATCTGAACGAATCTCAAAAACAGTCCTTGTGTAATAATCCAGCCCTCTTACAAGTTTTCCGTCAACAACACAATTACACCCCGCGCTTTTAAGCAACGACCGTACCATATCAAATTTGCCACTACAATCATCGCATAAATAATCCGTCATTTGTGGCGCATCTGTAAATTTACATGAATCTGCTTTGCAATCAAGAACTCTTAAAGGGTTTTTATCAAGTCTCCTTATACAGTCTTGGCACAAATCCCCGACAGATGCAAAATATTTAATCAATGCTTCTTTAAAAAGCGGTCTACATTTTTGGCAACCTAAAGAATTTATATGCACCTTTATTTCGCTTATGCCTATACAGGCAAGCAAATCTTGGGCAAGAATAATAATCTCCGCGTCTGCTGCAGGGGACGAACTGTCATAAAATTCAGCTCCAATCTGGTGAAATTGTCTGTATCTGCCAGCTTGAGGCCTTTCATAGCGAAACATTTCTCCGACGTAAAAAAATTTTCCCGCAGGATTTGAAACACCCATTCTGTGTTCAACAAAAGCTCTTGCTAAAGAAGCTGTACCTTCGGGACGAAGCGCAAGTTTTCTACCACCTTTGTCTTCGAAAATATACATTTCTTTTTCTACTATATCCGTAACCTGTCCTATCGAACGCATAAAAAGAGAAGCGTCTTCAAATATAGGCGTTCTCACTTCTTCAAACCCATGTTTTCTAAAAATCTCTTTAGATTTTTGCTCCAGCAAACTCATACCTAAAGCGTTTGCTCCAAAAATATCACGCGTTCCTCGTGACGCTTTATAATTCATTTTTTACTTCCTTAATCTTTGCTATTTCTTCTTTAAGCTCTATTTTACTGCTGCCATCCATACCTATCACTCCAACCGAAATAATAAATTGGAAAGCTTGCTCTACGCCATAATCAGTATAAATAACATCTTCTTCCTTAACCAACAACAAAAATCCAGTCGTGGGGTTAGGCGCTGTAGGCATAAAAGCACAAATACGCTTCTCTCCTTTTATCATTTGGACCCCTGTTAAAAAAGCAACGTTGTAAACCTCTTTATTTGGATAATAGACAAAAATAACTTGTTTAAAACTTTTTTTATTGTCAGTTCCAAATATAAAATTTACAAATTGTTTTGCCGCAGAATGTACTGTGCCCAAAACAGGCAGTTTTTCGATAAGTTTTTCTATAAAACCTAAAGTGCGTTTTCCAAAAACTCTGTTTGTAATAAAACCAAGTATCAAAATGCATATTATTGAAACAAAAAAACTTAAAATTTTTGCTAAAACGTGCTGCCAATACGTATCTGAAACACAATAACTTACTGCAGGGAGAGTAAAACTGCCTACCCATTTAAAAAGAGTAGCAACAACACGGTAAGTTAGCCAAAGTGGAATTATAACCACTAATCCAGTTGCCAAGTATGTTTTAACTAAAACCTTAAATTTCTCTTTTAGACTTTTTTTATTTTGTTTTTTATTTTCCATAGATAAATGCCTTGCCTGCCTTTAAAATTTTGTTAAGTTTTGTTTGAGAATCAGATTCAGCATATATCCTTACCACCGGTTCCGTGCCTGAAAGCCTAAACCCTATCCATGTACTATCATCTAAAATAAATTTATCCCCGTCAATAGTTATTCTCTTCTGGATTTTCATACCTGCAATGCTTTTGCAAGTTTTATTTTTTAAAGTATCTCTAAAAGCTTGCAAAGTCTGGCGGGGCAAAGAAAGATTTAGTCTTGATGTTAAAACTTCACCTGTAAGTTTTTTAACATCTTTTAACAACTCTGCCACAGATTTTTTGCTCATTACAACGGCTTCAACCACTAAAAGACATGCCAAAATCCCGTCTTTTTCAGGGATATGCCCCCTTATTGTAAGCCCTCCCGATTCTTCCCCTCCAATTGCAAACTTATCAGGATTATTTATCATAATATCGCCAATATACTTAAAACCTACCGGAGTTTCAACAACATTCACTCCAATTTTAGCCGCAAGTTTATTTACAAGATGTGTGGTCATAACAGTTTTTGCAACAATACCTGTCCATCCTCTTGTTTTGTTTAAATGGTACAACAAGACTGGTATAGCCTGATTTGGAGTTATAAAAGTTCCGTCAGAATCTATAATTCCGAATCTATCTGCATCTCCATCGATTGAAAGCCCAAGTTTATATGACCCCTGTTTAACCAAACGCGCAAGTTCCGTAAGATTTTTTTCAGACGGTTCAGGTGCCCCTCCGCCAAACATTGTATCTCTATTTTTGTTGATAGTTACATTGCATATCCCGGCATCCTCAAGCAACGCGTCAAGATAATTGTTGCCTGTACCGTGCAAAACATCAGTTACAACTTTTATTTTTGACTTTCTTAAAGCTTTAAAATTTACAAGCTCTTTTATCTTTTTAATGTATACAGGACGTGGATTATATATTTCTATAAGTTTTCTTTTAACAGCCAAATCAAAAGGAATGGATTTGATATTTATGCCTTGTATAAGAGCACAGTATTTTTCTATTTTCTGAGTCGTTTCAGGCAAAGCAGTACCACCCCACTTGGATG
>BNVV01000003.1 GCA_025998355.1 Endomicrobiia bacterium | reverse complement strand
TTGGATCAAAATGGATTGTTGTTGGCTTGCGCTAAATGGTGAAGATAAATAGAAACTAAACAAACAGGATTAAATTTATGGTAAATGAAAAAGTAGTGCCGACACAGCATTTGAGGGTTAAGTTGCGGGCGTGTGATCACAAAATGTTAGATGATTCAGTTGCCAAGATAATAGAAACGGCAAGACGTACTGGGGCAACTATAACCGGGCCCATACTTTTGCCTACTAGTATAAGGAAGTACACAGTTAATAAATCTGTTCATAAAGACAAAAAATCGCGCGAGCAGTTTGAAATGAGAGTTCACAAAAGATTGGTCGACATTTGCGAGCCTTCGCCCAAGACTGTTGAAGAGCTTATGAAGCTTGATTTGCCTGCAGGTATTGATATTGAAATCAAGGCGTAATTTTTAAAAAATATTTGAATCGTAGAGAGAAAAATATTATGTTGAAATCGATTATTGGAAAAAAAGTAGGTATGACGCAGGTTTTCGACGATAAGGGGAATCTTATACCTGTAACAGTAGTAGAAGCTGGGTGTTGCATTATCACAAATGTGCGCACAGTTGAAAACGATGGTTACGCTGCTGTTCAGATTGCTTTTGGGGATACGGAAGAAAAAAAACTTAGCAAACCTCAAGTGGGTCTTTTTAAAAAATATAACCTTTCACCAAAAAAAATTGTCAGAGAAATCAGGGTTGCAGATGTTGCTGAATTTTCTGTAGGACAGGAAATAAAAGTAGATCTATTCAAAACTGGCGATTATGTTGATGTTCGCGCTGTGTCAAAAGGTAAAGGCTACGCCGGTGTTATTAAAAGACATAATTTTGGTATGCAGCCCACAACTCACGGTCAGTCTGACAGAACTCGAGCGAGAGGTTCAAGTGGCGGACAGGGGCCTCAAAAGGTTTTGAAGGGTACGAGAATGGCTGGACATTTGGGTAATGAATATGTTACAATACAAAAGTTACTTGTTGTAGGTGTAGATGTTGAAAAAAATGTTTTGCTTATTAAAGGCGCTGTTCCTGCCGTAAATACCGGGATATTGCTTATAAGCAGTACGCTCAAAAAGATTCCTGTAGTTCAGGAAGTAAGAACCAAAAACAAAAAGAAGTAGCTGTGAGTTTTTTTGGTGTTGTGATGTGGCAGTGATTGTTCTGTCGTTTTTGAGGTGCTTAAATGTTTGAGCGTTGAAGAGTTTGACTGTTATCGCTCAAAAATTGTATAATCGTTGCAGCGGGTTAATACCACAATATCCATTAGCTGAATGTAGCATTGCTGATGGAGCAGAGAGAGAAAATGGAAACGATAGTTTATAGTGCGAATGGCCAGAAGAAAGGAAGAATAGAGCTTCCTGCTTTTTTCAACACAGAAGTTTCCGGTGTGCTTTTGCATGAAGTTACGACAGCATGTTTAAACAATCAGAGATCCGGCACTCACAAGACAAAGACGAGAGGCGAGGTATCTTTTTCAGGTGCAAAACCTTGGAAACAAAAAGGCACCGGTAATGCTCGAGCAGGGCAGAGAAATTCTCCTTTGTGGAGAAAAGGCGGTATTATTTTCGGACCGCAGCCTAGGGATTATTACACAAAGATATCAAAACAGAAGAAGAGACTTTCTTTGGGTATGGCGTTTTCCGCGCAGCTTCGCAATGGCAATATTGTTGTTGTTGATTCTGTAAAAATTGATGAAGTCAAAACAAAAAAAGTGGTGGAGCTTTTAAGGAATCTCAAGGTTGAAGGTATGAAGGTTGTTTTTGCAATTTCTGACGATGCAGATTTTAAGATGGCATCTAGGAATATAAAAAATGTTGTAGTTGAAAGCATTAAAAATATCAATGCGTACCAAGTTCTTTGGGCGGATAAATTAGTTATTACGCCAGGAGCCATTGATTCAATAAAAGAGAGACAATCAATATAAGCAGAGATTGTCTTTTGTTATTTAGGAAATAAAATGGATATTAGAAACATTATCAAGAGACCGATAGTAACGGAAAAAGCATCGATTCTAAAAGAAAAAGATAATAAGTATGCTTTTGTAGTAGATAAAGATGCTAACAAATTTCAGATAAAGCAGGCTATTGAGTATTTGTTTAGCGTAACAGTAAAAAGTGTTCATACCTTAAACTATGCCGGAAAAAGCAAGAAAGTAGGTGCGCATACAGGGTACAAGAACGATTGGAAAAAAGCAATAGTAAAGCTTGACGAAGGGCAAGAAATTCAAATGGTTGAAGAAGCCTAAATTTTAGACTGAGTGGATAGTAGGACTAATCTTTTTTTGAAGTAAAAATTAAAAGATAGCCTTGCTGCAAGAACAAGAAAAGAAATGGATATGGGCAATTATGTGCTGTCGCAGCAAGATTTATTTCAAGTTGCGCAAGCGCGCAATAACAGGAAAGGGTAATGCCGATTAAAACATTTAAGCCGTATACGCAGTCAAGAAGACAAATGTCAGTTTCAGATTTTTCGGATATCACTAAGACAGACCCCGAAAAGTCTTTGATAAAAATTGTGAAGAAAAAAGGCGGTCGTAACAATACCGGTCAAGTGATGGTTCGCTTTAGAGGCGGTGGTCACAAAAGGTTTTATAGAATTATTGATTTCAAAAGAAATAAACTCAACATTCCAGCAAAAGTAGTAGCAATAGAGTACGATCCTAACCGCTCAAGCAGAATAGCGCTTTTGCAGTATCAGGATGGTGAAAAAAGATATATAATTCGGTCTTTAGGAGTAAACGTTGGCGATACTCTTGTGTCTGGTCCGGATGCCGAGATAAGGCCGGGGAATTCTCTTCCGCTTACAAGTATACCCATAGGTACTTTTATACATAATTTGGAATTGGTAGCTGGTAAAGGCGGACAGTTAGTTCGTTCCGCAGGAGCTGTTGCGCAACTTCTTGCAAAAGAAGATGATTACGCTCACGTAAGAATGCCTTCAGGCGAGATAAGACTTATCCGAGTAAATTGTTACGCGACAGTTGGCCAGGTAGGAAATTTAGATCATGAAAACATTACGCTGGGTTCTGCCGGAAGAAATCGTCACATGGGTAGAAAATCTCATGTTCGCGGAACTGCGATGAATTCTGTCGACCATCCTCATGGTGGTGGTAGAGGCAAATCTAAAGGTAATAATCAGCCTAGAAGTCCTTGGAATCAGCCTGCTAAAGGCTTTAAAACAAGATCTAAGAAAGTTTGGGATTGGGTAATAATAAGCCATCGTAATAAAGCTAAGAAGTAAGCGGAGGGGAAAATAGATGAGTCGTTCAGCAAAGAAGGGTCCATACGTAGACGAGAAGCTTTTGAAGAAAATACAGAAACTAAATGAGACTGGTGATAAAAGGGTGATTAAGACATGGGCAAGAGCCAGCGTTATAACTCCTGAATTTGTCGGTCATACAATAGCAATACACAATGGGAAAAAATTTCTCCCCATATTTATGTCGGAACAGATGGTAGGACATAAATTGGGCGAGTTTTCTCCGACAAGAACTTTTAAAGGTCATGGTGGCATGGCAAGACAAGAAACAGGACTCACTTAAATAAATAAAATGTGTGATGCGATTATTCTTTTGCAAGATGTTTAATGTTAATGGTTGGCAATTGCGCTCAGGGTATGATTTGCAAAACATGAAAAGGATATAAAGATGGAAGCGAAGGCAACAGCAAAGTTTGTTAGATATACTCCAAGAAAAGTTAATCAGGTTCTTACCCTTATAAGAAATAAGAGAGTTGAGAAAGCATTTATAATTCTTTCTTTTCTTCCTAAATCTGCTGTAGTGCTGGTTCAAAAAGTTTTAAGAAGTGCGACTGCAAATGCGGGAAGACTTGAGGATTTTTCGGGACTTAAAGTTAAGGAAGCATGGGTGGGAAACGGGCCTATCTTGAAAAGGATGAGGCCTGGTCCTAAGGGAAGGGGAATGCCTGTAAAGAAGAGAACAGCTCATCTTACTATAGTTGTTACAGATGCGGGCGTAGCTCCGGAAAGAAGAAAGAAAAAAAGTGTTAATGTTAAAGCGACGACAGAAATAAAATAAGATAAAAATTTTTAGGAAGGGTAAAAAACATGGGTCATAAGGTACATCCCAAAGGCGTAAGGTTAGGATATATTAGAGATTGGGAATCTAGATGGTTTAATTTAAAAGAAATGCCTGATTTGATAGAAGAAGATCGTCGAGTGAGGATCTATTTGAAAAATAAACTTAAATTGGCTTCTGTGTCGAAAATTGTTATTGAAAGACCTGGAAAATATTTACGCGTAAATATCTATACGTCGCGCCCTGGCATTGTGATTGGTAAGGGCGGACAGGGTATTGAAAATTTAAGAAAAGAAGCTGAATCCATGACAGCGAAGAAAACTTTTATAAGTGTTATGGAAATAAAGAGACCTGAGGTTGATGCTCAGCTTGCAGCCGAAAATATTGCTTTTCAGTTGGAAAAACAGATTCCTTTCAGAAGAGCAATGAAGAAAACGATTGAAAGGGCAATGGTGGCAGGTGCTAAGGGAATAAAGGTTATGGTTGCAGGTAGGCTTGGTGGAGCAGAAATTGCCAGAACTGAATGGCTTAAAGAAGGAAGAGTTCCTCTGCAGACTTTTAGGGCGGATATAGACTATGGTTTTGCTGAAGCTTATACAACCATGGGACAGATTGGTGTCAAAGTTTGGATATTCAAAAGAGAACTTTTCAAAAAGACGACTAAGGAATTAATTGAAGAAGCAAAGCTTGCTGATGCGTCGGCGGCTGTAGACACAGATAAATCTAACAAGCAGGAAGAGCTTAAATAAATTAAGACAAAAGACAGAGGACATTTATATGTTGATGCCAAAAAGAGTTAAATATAGGAAAACACACAGGGGAAGAATGAAAGGCAGAGCCAAAGGTGGTGCTCGTTTGGCTTTTGGCAAATATGGTCTTCAAGCCCTTGAACCTGTATGGATAAACAGCAATCAAATTGAAGCGGCTCGTGTTACGCTTACGAGATTTATAAAGAAGGGTGGAAAGGTTTGGATTAGAATATTTCCTGATAAACCAATCACAAAAAAGCCCGCAGAGACAAGGATGGGTAAAGGTAAAGGCGATCCACAATTTTGGGTTGCGGTAGTAAAACCTGGAAGGATAATGTTTGAAATGGAAGGCATTCCGGAAGCTGAAGCAAAAAAGGCTTTGACACTTGCGTCAAATAAACTTCCTATACATACAAAAATCTTAGTTAGAGCTGATATTTGAGGATACGATGAAAAGTAAAAATTGGAGCGAAATGAAAAATATGACGGACGTTGAGCTCAACACAAAGCTTAACGAATTGCAGGATAAGTTCTTTAAGTTAAAATTCCGTAATTCAGTAACTCCTTTAAAGAATCCTCTTGAAATAAGAGAGATGAGAAAAGATATAGCGAGAATTAAGACACTTATTACTCAAAAGAAAGAGTCCATAACCAGTTAGCTTTGTATTGATGTGTTATGCTGTGTTTAACTTTTAGATGGAGTTTTGTCTGTTTTTTAATAGGCAAGTATTCTGAAATAGAAACACGTGAAATTTACTAAAAAAGGAACGTGTTGGGGCTAGCTCAAAGATGTGCTAGTTGTTGGATTTTATGGCAGGTTGCTCTTGTTGCTGCCTAACTGGTTCTTCTAACACTTTGTTTATTTTTTAGCTAATGCAAAAATATATCAACATTAAGGTTAGTTGACTGTAAATAAGATAAAATAATAGGAAGGGACAATGCCAGAACGTGGAAAACGCAAATGCCGTACAGGCATAGTTGTCAGTGATAAAGGCGACAAGACAAGATTGGTATCTGTAGAGAGAACATATCGTCATTCTTTGTATGGCCGTGTGCTTCGTAGCAAGAGCAAGTTTGCCGTGCATGATGAGAAAAATATTTCTCATTTAGGTGATACCGTTACAATAATGGAATCAAGACCATTTTCAAGAACAAAAAGATGGGTGTTAGTTGAAGTTGTAGTATAGTTAACTGATTTAGTATTAGTGTGCACTGCGTCAGCTCAAAAATAGGTGCAATACAAGGCGGACCGACCATGATAAATGCATGAAGGCTTTTTTTGATTTTTGAGTGTCGTTGATAGCGCTGCGCAACAGTCCATAGAGTTCACTTAGGACTAAAATCAGTCTCGTCGAAAGTTTTTTCGTGTGCTGGTTGCAAGGGCTATCTTAGCCTGATTACAAAAAGTGAAGGTAAGAAAATCGTGAAAAGCAAAGCAGCAGTAATAAGTGCGTTGGTTTTGTTTGGGCTGGTGTTGAGTTCGTGCGATAAAAAGAACGCTTCACTCGTAAACAGAAGGACCGCTACTTCCAAGAGAATAGAAGAAATAAGGGTAAGCACTGCTAAGGCTGAGTATTTGGCAGCTGTTGAGGTGTATAAGGCGGCAGTTAGGGAGTTTTTGAGGTCCCATCCACCCGCGCCGCCGAATGACTCGCCCGGAGCAATTCTATTGTTCATTGCCCCCCTGTCGGGGTGGGAGGAGGGTGTCGAGCATTTTAAAACTGCGGCGAGAAGAGGCAATGATGATGATGATGAAGAGGGATTTAATCCTTTTTTGTTTATGATGGCTATGTTTGATGCTAGGGATAAGGCCAAGGCTGCTGGAGTTTTGGAAAGGCTAGGTGCACTAGGCGTATCAATTAGGACCTTAGAGGATCACCCCTCCGAATTCACTAGAATCGTTTATGACCTTTTTGGGTTTCGGCTTCCGTCACCGCCAGGAAGCGACGAAGAAGACGAAGGCGGAGGAGTCGCCGCTTAGTAAATTTCGTCTGTTTTATTTGGTCAATATGGAGTTTGGTGTTGCCTCTCATAAAACAATCAAAGTTTCCTTGAAAATTTAAGTAGCGTGGTGGTATCGATACAGAGTCAATTTACTATAAAATGTCAGAAGCCTAAAAATAAGTTTGTCGAAGGATAACAGAATGATTCAAGAAAGAACTATTTTGAGTGTGGCGGATAATTCAGGGGCGAAGAAAATCCGTTGCTTTAGAGTTACAAAAGGTTTAAAACGCCGTTATGCAAGTATTGGCGATGTAATTCATGCTTCGGTTCAAGATGCATTGCCACGCGCGAGTATAAAAAAAGGCGAAGTTGTTAAAGCCGTAGTAGTACGTACAGTAAAAGAAATTCGTCGCGTCGACGGAACCTATGTTAAGTTTGATGATAATGCAGCTGTTATTATTAATGATGATGGCGAACCGAAGGGAACTCGTATTTTTGGGCCGGTTGCAAGGGAGCTTAGAGAGAAAAATTATCTTAAAATAATTTCTTTAGCGCCAGAAGTAATATAGTTAGTGTTTTGTATGGTGAAGAATCTAGAAAATCGAAGGTTAACTGGAGAGATGGTGCATTGTTAGGGATGTTTTGAAAGCGGCTGTTTTTTTGACAATGCTCGTGCAGACATCTTGACAGTTCTGCAGGAAAATGTTATATGGTGTTTAGAGATTCAAATGAAATATCTTGCAGATGCGGAAAATAGAATGGGGTACTTTTGACCTTTGAGGTTTAATTTAGTAGTATAGTGGAAGGTGTGTAGTTTTGAGCTATAGACTTGGAAAAGTCCGTTGTCTCCTCAAAAGAGCATGACAATGGTACACGCAAGAAGAAAGGGATAATGTAATGCTTACTGTTAAGAAGAAAGATAAAGTTGTGGTTTTATGCGGGAAAGATAAAGGAAAAAGTGGTGAAGTACTTGATGTCTTTCCAGATAAAGGTAGAGTTATCGTTTCAAAAATAAATTTTGTAAAAAGACATACGAAGCCTACTCGGACAGACGCCGGTGGGATTTTTGAAAAAGAAGGCCCAATTGCTATAAGCAAAGTTATGCTTGTATGTCCAAAATGCGATAAAGCTTCGAGATCTAAATTTGACAAGTTTTCCGACGGTAAGAAGGTAAGAGTGTGTCGTAAATGCGGAGAGTTGATAGTATAAACACTTCGTTTTAATTTATGCTTTTTTGCGGTTCTTGGTTCATTTGCTTAAATGTATAGGCGTTGTTGTTGTAAACGTCATCCAAACTTGGAATGTTGTTGAAAGTAACAAAAGATAGAAAATACATAAGGAAAGAATAATGAGTCAATCTCGTTTAAAAGATTTTTATCAAAAAAGTGTGATAAGTGAGCTTAAAAGACAGTTCAATTTTAAGAACGTGCATCAGATTCCTAAACTTACGAAGATCGTTATCAACATCGGGTTAAGCGAAGCGAAAGAAAATATTAAAGTTTTGGATGTTGCAATCGCGGAGCTTGCGACTATTACCGGCCAAAAACCTTTGGTGTGTCGTGCGAAACGGTCCGTGTCGAATTTTAAAATACGTCAAGGAATGCCGATAGGTATTAAAGTAACTCTCAGAAGCGCAATGATGTATGAGTTTTTAGATAGATTTATTAATGTTGCGGTACCTCGCATAAGAGATTTTAGAGGGATAGATCCAAGTGGTTTTGATGGTCAGGGTAATTTTAACTTGGGTATTACGGAGCAGTATATTTTTCCTGAAATCAATATCGAGAAATCGGACAAAGCTAGAGGAATGAATATTACTATCGTGACAACGGCTAAAGAAAATGAGCATGCAAAGGCATTAATTGGGGCTCTTGGTATGCCGTTTAAAAAATAGACAATAATGGTAGAAGGCAGCAAATAAAGCAAAGGATATTTTTCTATGGCAACAACTTCAGCAGAAGCAAAGATGCGCAAACATCAGAAATTTTCAACGCGGCACAGAAACAGATGTCGTCTGTGCGGGAGACCACGCGGTTTTTATAGAGATTTTGGTCTTTGCAGAATATGTCTGCGCGAATTAGCGCATAATGGTGAGATTCCTGGTCTTACAAAATCAAGCTGGTAATACGCGATAGGGTCTGTCTAAAACTCCTAAAAGCCCTTGTCAGTTTTGAACTTGTTTTGCTAACTGACGTTGTTTCTAGAACAGTGCCGGTACGATAAATACGAAAGCATACCGAAACCGTGGGTTTTAGGCAGACCAGATAAACAGTTGTCGTAGTAGTTGTTTCCTTACATATCGCGGGAGAGGATGAGAGGTTGTTTCTAGATTGAAAAATGTCTTTTGCGTAGTTTACCGTGAAGCTGGTAATAAATTTTAAAAGAGGTCGGTTGAATGATTACAGATCCAATTTCAGATATGTTTGTGCGTATCCGTAACTCAAATGCAAAATTGCATGAAAAAGTTGATATTCCGTTTTCAAAAATGAAAATGGAAATCGCTAAGATTTTAAAGGAAGAAGGGTATATCTCAAATTATAAAAACATTGAAGATCGTAAGCAAGGGATTTTGAGAGTTTATCTTAAATATACTGCTGCTAACAAAGCTGTTCTTCAAGGGATAAAGAGAGTTTCAAAATCTAGTTTAAGAATATACAAGAGCTATGAAGATATGCCTAAAACGGTTGGCGGTTTAGGGGTTACTATCGTTTCTACCTCTAAAGGTTTAATGTCCGATAGACAAGCAAGAAAACAAAAAATCGGTGGAGAAGTGGTAGGTTATGTTTGGTAGTTGCAGATTGAGTTAATGTGGCAGTTTTATTATTTTCAAATGTCTGTTTAGCAAAAAACTTATATTGGGGTCCAAAAATGAGTCGCTTAGGCAAAAAACCAGTTCAGGTGTCAGAAAATGTGAATGCGGAGTTTAAAAATGGAGTGTTGGAAGTAATAGGTCCTGGCGGAAAACTTTCGCAGGTGATTGATGATAGAATAAATTTAAAAATAGACAATGACAATATTTTTGTCGAGGCTCTTGAGGAATCTCGTGAATGCAATATGTTGCACGGTCTTATAAGAGGTCTTGTGGTCAATATGGTTGAAGGCGTTACAAAGGGTTTCAAAAAAGAACTTGAAGCTATTGGTCTTGGTTATAAGGCAAATATAGATAGCGGAAATAAATTGGTTCTTGCTGTGGGTTTCTCGCATCTTGTAAATCTTACGATTCCTTCTACTGTAAAGGTTGCTGTGGCTATTACTCAAGACAAGAATACTTTGATTACCGTAACAGGCGCTGATAAGTATGAAGTTGGAGCATTTGCTGCTCAGATTAGAGCTGTAAAGCCGCCGGAACCTTACAAGGGTTTTGGTATCAGATATTTAGGTGAAAAGATTATAAGAAAAGCCGGAAAAGCTGCGGCGGGTGGTAAAAAATAATAGTTTTTTTGCCGTCATTAATAGAGGATATCAGATGAAAGATTCGAACAAAAGATTCAATTATCGCGTAAAAAGAGTTAGAAGTAAAATTGAAGGAACGCAAGCAAGGCCTCGCTTAAGTGTTCATCGTGGACATAAGCATATTTATGCGCAGATCATTGACGATAGCAGGAGCATTACTCTTGTGTCTGCGTCAACGTTATCTCCTGAACTTAAGAATAAAATTAAAGTTACTGATACAGTTGCGGCAGCTAAGTTCGTAGGTGATTTAATTGCAAAAAAAGCAGTTGAAAAAGGCGTAAAAAAAGTTGTTTTTGATCGCAGGGGGTACGAGTACACTGGTAAAATAAAGGCTCTTGCAGATGCTGCAAGAGAAAATGGCTTAGAGTTTTAAAATAAACGTAGATGCCGTTTTTAGGGGGACAAGTTGGCTGAAAGAATAGGAAGACAACAAAATAGTGATGGCTTAAAAGAAGCTGTTGTTACTGTTAATAGAGTGACAAAGGTTGTTAAGGGTGGAAAAAGATTCTCTTTTAATGCTTTGGTAATAGTGGGCGATGGAGCTGGCAAGGTGGGTTGCGGTCTTGGTAAAGCAAATGAAGTGCAGACTGCAATTCAAAAAGGTGGTGCGCAAGCGTCAAAACATATGGTTTTGGTTCAGTTAAAGGGAAGTACTATTCCTCATGAAATAATAGGTATTTCGGGCTCGGGAAAGGTATTATTGAAACCTGCTGCTCCAGGGACTGGTGTTATAGCGGGTGGAGCCGTTAGAGCCGTTCTTGAAGCTGTAGGAATTAGAGATGTGCTTACAAAGTCAATGCGCTCTTCAAATCCTTTTAACGTAGTTTATGCAACAATCAAAGCCCTCAAAGAACTTCGTTCAAAAGAGGAAGTTGCTAAAATTAGAGGAAAAGAGGTTGCAGAGATATGATAGGTTTAAATAATTTGCAGCCTGCAAAAGGCTCAAAACATAGAAAGAAGATTGTAGGACGCGGAGTGGGATCGGGACATGGTCGCACATCTACTCGCGGTTCTAAAGGCCAGAGGGCTCGTTCAGGTGATGGAGCAAAGAAAATTGGTTTCGAAGGCGGGCAGATGCCTATTTTTAGGAGAATACCTAAGAGAGGATTTACCAATCGGTTTCGTAAAGAGTATGAAATCGTCAACATTGAAAGTTTAAATAGATTTGAAACTGGAGCCGAAGTTACTCCTGAGGCGTTAAGAGAAGCCGGCCTTGTTGCAAAAACAGAGCTTGTTAAAATTCTAGGAGTTGGAGATCTAAAGAAATCTTTAACAGTTAAGGCTGCTGCTTTTTCAAAATCTGCGCTTGAAAAAATTAGAGCTGTAGGTGGAAAAGCTGAAATCATTAAATAAATGATGTATAAATAAATATATAATGGTCCAAACAACTTTATTGGCGCATTACGTTTGTTTTTAAGTGAATGTAGTTTGCCAATACAGGAGTTAGTTGACTATAATAGCGAGAGTAAAAATATGCTGAAAAGTTTTGCTGATATGTTTAGAGTGCCTGAACTTCGAAAAAAGATATTGTTTACGTTGCTTATAATTGTTGCCTATAGAATAGGAGCGACTGTTCCTATTCCGGGTATAAATAGTGAAGCCATGAAATCTTTGTTTGCAGCAAATAGCAATGGCCTGTTGGGTTTTTTAGATATGTTTTCCGGTGGCGCTCTCAACAGAATGTCAGTTTTTTCTATGGGTATTACGCCGTATATCAATGTATCCATTATCATGAGTTTAATGCAAGGTGCACATGTTATCCCTTATTTAGACAGGCTTGCGAAAGAAGGGGAGCATGGAAGGAAGAAACTTACGCAAATTACAAGATACGGAACGCTTATACTTGGTACGATACAGTCTTTTGGTTTAACTATGATGATAACCAGATTTCCTACTCCTTCAGGGATGCCTATAGTTGTTGATCCGTCTTGGCCTTGGGTTATTTTGACAGTTGCCACTTTGATTACAGGTACGGTTTTAATTATGTGGTTGGGCGAGCAAGTTACAGAAAGAGGAATAGGTAACGGCATTTCTCTCATAATTTTTGCGGGTATTGTGGAGAGGCTTCCTCATGCGATTTTTAGTGTTACAAGGCTTGTGCGGATGGAAGAGATTCAAATATTGAAAGCTTTAGCTCTTGCTGTTATTGTTGTTGCGGTTTTGATTGCCGTTGTTTGGATTGAAACAGCTCAGAGAAAAATTCCTATTCATTACGCAAAAAGAATGATGGGAAGAAAAATGTATGGCGGACAAACATCATTTCTTCCTATAAAAGTGGATCAGTCCGGCGTTGTAGCCGTAATATTTTCAATGGCTATTTTGTCTATACCTTTAACTATAGCTCAGCTTGCTCCGGAATGGACAATTTGGGGTTTCCCTATAGCTAGAAGGATTACAAACTTGTTTAACGGTGGCTCTGTAATATACAGTTTAGTTTATGCATTTTTAATTATTTTCTTTTGCTATTTCTATAATTCGATATCTTTTAATCCCAAAGATTTAGCGGATAATCTAAAGAAGTCTGGCGGGTTTATTCCCGGTATAAGACCTGGAGATCCAACTGCCACATACATACAAAACGTTTTAGAAAGAGTTACTCTTGGTGGTGCATTATTTGTTGCATTTATTTCTGTTTTGCCGGATTATTTAAGACATGCAATGAACGCTCCGCTTTTTTTTGGCGGTACTTCGTTGCTTATCGTCGTGGGTGTTTCTCTTGATACTATTGGACAGATAGAATCTCACCTTATTATGCGTCGCTACGAAGGTTTTATGAAAGAGGGACAAATAAAGGGTAGATGGTTCAATGTCAGATAGAGAGTCGTGTCTTTTAAATTTATGCTCCCTTACACGTCGGTCAACTGTGTGCTTCGCCGCCGCAAGCGTCGTCTAAATTTAAAACGCTTTGCTTGTGATTGATTAGTAAATTTGAAAGCGAAAGGTGGAGAAGTTGACGGATTTGTTGTCATTGTAGCTTGTCGTTGTCGTGTCATTCTCGTGAAAACGGGAATCCATTTTGTCATTAAGCGGTAGATGGAAAAGCTGGTAGGATTTGTCTGAAAGCCAAAGGTTCGAAGAATCCAAATGTTTAGTTTTTAGAAGGTAAAGATGAATTATATAATTATGGGGCTTCCCGGGGCCGGAAAAGGCACACAGGCTAAAAAGATTGTAGAAGGATTCGGTTTGGTACATTTGTCTACTGGCGATATGTTTAGGCAAGCAAAGAAATCGGATGAGGTGATAAGTAAACTTCTTGCATCAGGACAACTTGTTCCCGATGATATAGTTATTGATATGATTAAAAATCGTCTTGCAAAAGGTAATTTAAAAAATGGTTTTCTTTTAGATGGGTTTCCTAGAACCGTAAAACAAGCTGAAGAATTAGATTTAATGCTTAAAGTTGAAAATATGAAAATTGCTGCGGTGTTCTTTGTAGATGTTTGTTTTGACGAAGCAATTAAAAGAATAGTAGGTAGAAGAGTTTGTACTTGCGGGGCGAGTTATCACGTAGATTTTATTCCGCCTAAAATTGAAGGGAAGTGTGATATTTGTGGCAAAGATTTAATTCAAAGAGACGATGACAAAGAAGATGTTGTAAAGAATAGGTTAGAAGTTTACGAGAAGCAGACAAGGCCGTTAATTGATTATTATAAAAAAACAAAGTTGTTTGTGAATATAGATGGTTCAAAGAATGAAAAAGAAATTTTTAATCAAATAAGTCGATTGATGATTGTAAATAAAATAACGGTGAAAAATACTGGTTGTTTGTTATGTTATTTTGCTTAAGCATTGTTGCTGGCGTGGAAGACCGAATTGTTTTACGTCGATGGAAAATTAAGTGACGGTTTGTTTTGGTGAGAGCTTACAATGTGGTTTGGAGTCGTTGCACGTTGTTAATTTTGTTTACAATCAACCAAATTTTTTGTATAAAGGGAAGACAACTTTGTCGAAGTATGTATAATGTGTGATTTTTAGGCGTAGAGGGAAAGATAACTTGTTTTTTAAAAAGCAAAACATAGAATTGAAAACGGTAAAAGAGATTGAAAAAATGAGAGCTGCTGGCAGGGTTATTGGTGAAATTTTAGATAAGCTTTCTGAGATAATAAAGCCCGGAATAACAACGAAAGATATAGATGTTTTTTCAGAAAAATATATAAGGTCATTGAATATGATACCGGCGTTTTTAGGAATACGTGGAGTGAAATATCCTTTTCCTGCTTCTGCGTGCGTATCAATAAATGATGAAGTAGTGCACGGGATTCCGAATGCTTCTCGTACGCTTAAATCAGGTGATATAGTTTCTGTAGATATGGGAGTTTTTTGTGGAGGTTATTATGGAGATGCAGCAAGAACCTACGCGGTTGGTGAAATCTCTGACACTGCTGCAAAACTTCTTGAAATTACAGAACAGTCTTTGCACAAAGGGATTGAACAAGCATTGCCGGATAATAGACTTGGCGATGTTTCAAGTGCGGTCCAAAAGACAGTGGAGAATGCTGGGTTTTCTGTCGTAAGGGATTTTGTAGGACATGGAATTGGCAGGGCTTTGCATGAAAATCCACAGATTCCAAATTATGGCAAATCAGGTACTGGTGTTAAACTTCTTGCGGGTATGGTTCTTGCAATAGAGCCTATGGTAAATGTCGGAAGTTGCGAGGTCTATATGTTGGATGATGATTGGACTGTTGTTACAAAGGATGGCAGCTTAAGCGCTCATTTTGAACACACTGTCGCAATAACTGAAGATGGATACGAAATTTTAACAAAGGTATAGAATGAGCAAAGAAGAGAGAATTATAGTTGACGGAAAAGTTTTGGAATCTCTGCCAAACGCAGTTTTTAGGGTAGAGATTATTGATGGAGGGCATATAATTTTGGCGTATATTTGCGGTAAAATGAGAAAGAATTACATAAGAATCCTTCCCGGTGATAAAGTGAAAGTTGAACTTTCGCCTTACGACTTAACAAGGGGCAGGATAACATTCAGAGAGAAGTAAGCAATACGAGACAGAATGTATAAAAATATTTTACGATGAGAGATAGCCACTCTTGCCCTGCCCAAATAGTCGAAGTCTTTGGCTTCTAAAATATATATTTTTTGTGCGTTTGTTGTGGGATTTGAAATAATATCTGACAAATACAGAAATGGAAGAAAGTGTTTTGGGTTTTGAGGTTTAGTTTGATGACTGGAAATATATAATTTTAAAATTGTAGGTTTGGAGAAAAGTCTGTTATGAAAGAAATGAAAACTGCTGGCAAAAAAGGAAGGCGGTGATAAAACTAAAAGCAAATGTTAAGTGCATTTGTCTTGCTTTAAGTTTGTTTAAAGGTTGTAGCAAAAAGAATCCTGCAATTACAGGTAGAAGGGATGTTACTCCGGACAAGCCTGTTGAGACACAAAAGAAACCGGATGTCAAGAAAGCGGTTGCAACTGTTGAAATGGGGATGCAAACGGATAAAACGATTAAGGATGGATATGGACGATTACAACTAAGTCTGACCTTAAGTGGTTTGAGAAGTTGATGGTGACACGGGTGGGGGCTGGGCTTGAGAGGATTTAGTGTGATACCGTTGAAACATTTTGGAGATTTGGTTTATAAAACGAGGGACACGTTGACAAAGTTAGCGAATGTAAATAAGAAGGATAGACAGTAATTTGAGGGTAGCAGAAAACTATCTGTGGGTGTTGATTTGCTAACTATTAAGTAGCGGGGATGAACAAGCTAAATGATAAAATTGATGAAGCAGAAAAAACAGGAAGATGAAACGGGAAATCGGCAGTGATGGAGCTGGAAGGGGTATATTGGTGAGGTTAAGAAGCTAAGTAACAATGTGTGGCCATACTAGATTGAGAAACATCGAGAAGCGCTACTTGGTTATGATAAAACAAAGTTAGGGTCAGATGATTATAGGTCTGTATGGAAAATGGGATGTCGTGAATAATAAACTAAACGATGCTTGAGGATAGGTGGAAAAGAAAGCGTAATAGCGGTTCTAGCTCTTCGAGCAGTAGCAGTTCTTTGGAAGACTATAGTGATTGATGGGTGGCAGCGTAAAATTGTGTAAAGTTGTTTTGGTAAAATAAAAATAAAAGAGCTTGAGGATAAAAAAGAGAAACGATTTTTGTCGAAGTGTTCCAAAGTGTCAAAAGGCAACTTTACGCGAAGTCAATCTGCACGGTTTCAAAATAAGCGGTAATTTGCTATTCTTAAGATAAGAAGAAAGTCCGCAATGGTTCGAAATCGGTTATTTTGTGGTATAATGTGGAAGTTGTAGCATATCGATAGAGGTAGAACGGGGTATAAAATGAAAGTTAGGGCATCGGTGAAACCAATTTGTCGGAAATGCAAAGTAGTAAAACGCAAAGGCGTAGTGAGAGTGCTATGTTCGGATCCTAGACACAAGCAGAGACAAGGATAATTGTCGCTAGTTAAAGTTTGAAGAATGGGCTGGGTGGTTTTTTTGTCTGTTTCTTCAAAGTAATATTTAGGTAACCATCTTACATGTGTTGGATGAAGTGAAAAATAAAGCAGGAATCCGGAGGATAGATAAATGGCCCGTGTAGCTGGAGTAGATTTACCAAAGAACAAAAGACTTGATGTAGCGTTAAGATATATTTACGGTATAGGACCCGCCATATCAAATGAAATTATTGCAGAACTTGCTTTAGATTCTGCAAAAAGAGTTAAGGATTTAACAGAAGAAGAAGTTAATAAGATAAACAGTATCATTACAAGGAATTTAAAAGTTGAAGGAGATCTCAGAAGAGAAATTCAGGCAAATATTAAAAGACTTATAGAAATAGGAAGTTACAGAGGTTCTCGTCATAGAAGAAATCTTCCTGTAAGAGGACAGAGATCTAAAACTAATGCTCGCACAAGACGCGGTAAGAGAAAGACAGTAGGAGCCGGTAAGGCCGCAGCTCCTGGTAAAAAAGGTTAGACTAATGCAAAGCAGGCTGTAAGTAACACATAGGTTAGCTGGCTATATAAACGTAAATAAAATACGGAGGATGTATGGCAGATGAAAAGAAGACAGGCGGATTTAAAAAGAAAAAGTACACCGCTGGAGTAGCGAGGGCCCATATATTGGCAACATTTAACAATACTATTGTTAACATAACAGACGAAAGAGGAAACACTTTGACTTGGGCCTCGTCAGGTGCCTCTGGATTTAAAGGCGCAAAAAAGGGAACCCCTTTTGCAGCTCAGATGACAGCTGCCGCAGTAGGTAAAAAGGCTATGGATATTGGCGTTAAACAGGTTGCAGTTTTTGTAAATGGACCAGGACCCGGGAGAGAAACGGCAATAAGAGGTTTGCAGAGTGCCGGTCTTGTAATAACGGTTATAAAAGATGTTACTCCTGTTCCCCATGACGGATGCCGTCCGCCAAAACTTAGAAGGGTGTAGTAATAGTTGCTAACTTTATATTCATATACAGCGTTACTTAAATCTTTGGGAAAATTTTGGCTGTTTTAGTGAACATATTAACCAAATAGGATATGAGGGGAGATTCGTGAAAATAGAAACGATAAAAACAGTAACAAGCGTAATTCCATTTGGTTTGATGTTAAGTTCGTGCGATAAAAAGAACGCTAGACTTGTAAACAGAAGGTATATTACTCCAGAGAAGATAGAAGAAATAAAAGAAGCGCAAAGAGCAAAAGCAAGAGAAGAAGAAGCAGAAAGAGAAAGAGCAAAAAGAAATGGCGGCGATGAAGTTGTAAATGGTAGTGGCGCAGGTACAGGTACAGTTGGGTGCGGACAAAAGTCTATATCTGTGCTTCCACATCCAAGTCTACTACCAACAGAAAACGAACAGACACTTACGTTTTCTTCTCGATATCTGGCTCCTCCATCTGTAAGCATGCTACTAGGTGATGGTGAGCTAGTTTCAAGTAATTCAACAAGTTCATCTCCATCAAGCTTGTCAAGTAGTTCGTCAGGCCCATCTAGCGATATTGCGTCTTCATCATCTTCGAGTATAAAATTTGAGAGTGTAATCTATGCGGGAAAGTTTATTAAGGTTGGTTGGCTGCAAGCAAATGGTGTTCGGCACAACGGCTGCTGTCGGGCATTTGTTTAAACAGGATAAAGAGTGAAAATAAACCTTGGAGGATTTTAATAGATGTCACGTTATTTAGGATCAGCATGTAAGTTGTGTCGTCGTGAAAGAGAGAAGCTTTTTCTTAAAGGGGAGAGATGTTCTTCAAAAAATTGCACCCTTGATAGAAAAAGGGGCAAAAACGCTCCAGGACAGCAGCATCAGCATGGAATGGTAAAGGGGAAAATGTCTGATTACGCAAAACATTTGCGTGAGAAGCAGAAGGCAAGAAGGGTTTATGGTTTAACGGAAGAACAATTTAGCCATTATTATGAAGTAGCGGAAAAGATGAAGGGCTCTACCGGTGATAATCTACTTAAAATTCTTGAGTTGAGACTCGATAACGTAGTGGCTCGTCTCGGACTTGCTTCATCTAAAAAAATGGCAAGGCAGCTTGTAAATCATGGAAATATTTTGGTTAACGACAAGAAAATAGATGTGCCACGTTATCAAGTAAAAGTTGGCGATGTTATAACGGTTCCTGAGAAATATAAAGTAAATACTGTTATAAAAAAGCTTGTTGACAAGACAACATTAAGTGTGCCGGCATGGTTGAGTTTTGATAAAAACAAGATTGCCGGAGTGGTTATAAACGAGCCGCTTGCAGGAGAGGTTTCGCATCCTTTAAATAGCCAGCTTATTGTTGAATACTATTCAAAATAAGTTAATAGGTCGCTAGTGAGGTTATAAAAAATGAGGTTATAAAAAATCATGAAAATACAGGATTTAGAAAAATTACGAAAACTTGTTTTAGATGAAAAGACCGCTACAGCGTTTTACTGTCGTTTGACCGCGGAGCCCTTTGAACGCGGTTATGGTCATACGATAGGTAATTCGTTGAGAAGGATTCTTCTTTCAAGTCTTGAAGGCGCTGCCATTACTTCCGTTAAAATTACGGGAGCTTTACATGAATTTGCAGTTTTAAAGGGCGTGAAAGAAGATGTGGCGCAGATTGTTTTAAATTTGAAAAAAGTAAGAGTGAAGCTCCACTCAGACGGACCAGAAAGACTTTATTTAAAAGTCAAAAAAGCCGGAAAAGTAACTGCGAAAGATATTGAGTCAAGCATTAGTGTCGAAATAATGAATCCTGAACAGGAAATTGCAAATATAGACAATGGGACAGTTCTTGAAATGGAAATGGAAGTGTCTTTGGGTAAAGGATATGTTCTTGCTGAAGAACTTGAGACGGATAAACATTCAGTAGGTGAAATATTTCTTGACTCGTTGTTTTCTCCTGTAACAAAAGTTAGTTACGAAGTAGAAGATACTCGTGTGGAGCAGACTCTTAATTACGACAGGCTTGTTATAGAAATATGGACTGACGGTTCAATAGCCCCTAAGGATGCTTTGATAAAATCGGCTAAAATATTAAGAAACAGTCTTGTAATTTTTACAGGGGATCCTATTGAGTCTGAAGACGAAAATTTTGTTATAGAAAACGACTCTGAAAGTAACGATAAAGTTGTCCAGGTACAAGAAGAAGAAGTTCTTGATAAGTCTATAGATATTATGAAGCTTTCAACGAGAGCTTCAAACGGTTTGAAAAATGCAGGAATCGAAACTATTGGCGATCTGGTTAAGATGCAAGAAGAGGATATTTTAAGTTTTGATAATTTTGGAAAACGTTCGCTTGAAGAAGTTAAAAGCAAACTTGAAGAATTAAATTTGACGATTGGCATGGAAATTAAAAACGGAGCAGAGAAATGATAAAGACTTATAACGGCAGTAAGCTTGGAGTTACAAGTTCGCATAGAAAGGCGATGCTTCGCAATTTAGCAAGAGAGTTGTTTCTCTATGAAAAAATAGAGACCACGTTGCCAAAGGCAAAAGAGCTTGTAAGCTATTCTGAAAAGCTTGTGACAAGAGCGAAAAAAGCCGATTTAAGCGCTATAAGAGCGATAAGTGGCGAAATAAACAGTAAAGACGTTGTAAAGAAAGTGTTCGACGTTTTGGTGCCAAGATACAAAGAAAGAAGTGGTGGATATACGCAGATTATAAAAGTCGGGACAAGATGTGGCGACAGCGCGGATATTGCTATAGTAAGGTTAGTTATATAAACAGGTCTCTCTAAAAACCTATAATTTTTGGGCATTGTTCTGGTTTTGATTATGACATTAAAAGTTCTCTGATGTTTTCCGTGATAGTTTTTGATTTACGAAAAAACATCAGAAACTTCTAATTCCATAAAACAATTAGATGTCGATGCCAAGATAACAGATAGTAACAGTGCATAATAACATGTGTGACAGTGCGCAACGGCTGCGTGCGTCAAATGCGCAGCTAGAGCGGCTGAAGCAGGCAGCGGATCAGTGGCAGGCTCAGCAGCTGATTCGGCAGCAGGAGCGGCGGCGGGCTCGGCAGGAACGGGAGCGGCGTGAACGGGAGCAGCAGCGGGAGCAGGAGGCTCAGCGGGAGCAGGAAATTTATGCAGAAGTACTTGCCACGTAAGTTGCCACGCACGTAAGCTTGGGCCTAATAAGCCTTCTCCTACTCAAACAAGCGGACCGGACGATTCAGCAAACTCAGACCGATTCAGCAGGCAGTTGTCCCACGCTTTGCATAGGACTGAGTACGGTGTAGATCATAGGCTAGACGTAAGTAATTTAGGTTTGATCCTGATAAGCCTTCTCCTGCTCAGCTGAAGTGGGTTCAGCGGGAGGTTCAGCTGACTCAGCAGGCTCAGACAAAATCGGGTTCAGCACGAACGGGATCAGCGGGAGCAGGGGGATTGGGAGGCTCAGTAGGATGTTGCCTTAGAATCTAAGCGGACTGCGCCCTGTGTCGTTTTCCGTTGATGCTTGTGTAGCGTTTTGTGGTTTTTTTGTGCGGTCCTGTTGTTGAAGCAAAATAGCCCGCTAAACTTACTATCGTCTGGTATTGAGCTACGTTTACATTTACAGGTAAAATCGTATAAGTCCTTTCGTCTTCGACTCTTTGATTTCTTAATTTTTAATACGAAGGAAAGTAAATGTTCAATTATATTTTTGGATTGTTTTCAAACGATATGGGTATAGATCTTGGAACAGCTTCTGTCCTTGTTTTTATTAAAGGGCAGGATATTGTTTTAAGAGAACCGTCTGTTGTGGCTATGGAACGCGATACGAAACGAGTTTTAGCTATAGGTACGGAAGCAAAAAGAATGTTAGGCAAAACTCCTGCTAATATTATTGCTGTAAGGCCTTTAAGAAATGGTGTTATTGCGGATTTTGAAGCAACCGAAAAAATGATTAGATATTTTATAAAGAAAGTGCATAACAAGAAAACGCTTCTTCATCCGAGAATTGTTATAGGTGTTCCGTCCGGTATTACCGAGGTTGAAAGAAGAGCTGTCAGGGAGTCTGCTGAACAAGCCGGAGCTAGAGAAGTTCATCTTATAGACGAACCGATGGCTGCGGCAATAGGCGCGGGAATACCAATTCAAGATCCTGAGGGGAGCATGATAGTTGATATTGGTGGTGGCACTACTGAAGTTGCCGTTGTATCGTTGGGCGGAATGGTTGTTGCAAAATCTCTTGATATTGCTGGTGATAAAATGGATGAAGCGGTAGTTCAGTATTTTAGACGTAAATATAATCTTACGGTTGGTGAAAATACTGCTGAATCTGTTAAGATGAAAATAGGCTCCGTATGTTGCCTTGAACAAGAATTAACAATGGATGTAAAAGGCAGAGACTTGCTTACAGGTCTTCCTAAGACTGTTAATATTACTTCAGAAGAAGTTAGGAATGCTTTGGAAGATCCTATCAGAAAAATAATAGAAGTTGTAAAGAATGTTCTTGAAGAGACTCCGGCAGAACTTTCCGCAGATCTTGTAGATCGTGGAATTATATTGAGCGGGGGAGGGTGTCTTGTAAAAGGGCTTCCTGAGCGCTTATCTCAAGAAACTGAACTTCCTGTAAATCGCGCGGATGATCCTCTTACTTGTGTTGCAAGAGGAACGGGCGCATATTTAGAAGAATTGGATAATATAAAAAAGTCCAAGAAGAAAAATATGTAGATGCAATAAGCAATCCTTTGAGCAGCTGCGCGCTTTTTAGTAAACTTAGTCTGTTTTGTTTGATTAATGCGGTTTTGGCGTTATCTATTGCAAAACAGATGGAACTCCCCTATATTTTTCCATATCGGGTTTTTATAAAATGTGTCAAAATCAAAAATCAAGAAACAGTAATGTTGTCTTTGCAGTTCTTATTTTAATCAGTTTTTTTTTTATAATAGGCAAAATCTCTGCTCCAGTAAATTTTGTAAAAAACCTTGTTTATCACATTGCCTACCCTAATTTAGATGCGGCAAACTATATTTTTTGTTGCTCAGATGAGGTTGGCGACAACACCAAGACAATGGTCAATCTGCGGCAGGAAAATATTGCATACAAACAAAAAAATCAAGAACTTATCGACAAACTTCGCAACTATGACGCTATGTCTCAAGAATACGAAAACTTATCAAAACTTTTAAAAATAAAAAAGATAAATAATATAACGTTTGTTTTTGCTAAGACTTCTGCCAGAGAGCCATGCGAATGGTATCGATGGTTGATTATAGATAAAGGCGAAGACGATGGTTTATATAATGAGCTTTCTGTCGTAATGTTTAACAAAGATAATGATACGCTGTGCGCCGTAGGAAAAATAATAGAAACATATAAAACATCGTCCAAAGTTATGCTTGTAACAAATTCATTTTATACCTTGCCTGTCGAAATTAAAAACAAAGGTGTTAATTGTCTTGCGAAGGGTTTTGATTCAAACTTGCTAAGGATAACTTATATCCCACAGGGCGCAGATATTAAACGCGGAGATGAAGTTGTTGTTAGCGAATTAAGTTCTGCTTTCCAAAGAGGTATGCGTGTAGGTGTTATTAAAGATGTGACAGACGAAAAGTCTACGTGTTCTCAAACTGCTACGGCGGAAGTTTCTTTCGGGTCGAATAATCTTTATAATGCAATTATCCTTGTTCCTCAGGTGGACGGCAAATGAGAAAAATAATTTATTATGTTCTTATTTATATTGCTTTTTGTTTATTGCAGTTTTCTTTTGGTAAGTACATAAATATCTGTGGTATTTTTCCGAATTTTATACTAATTCTTATTGTTTATCTTGGTCTTTCAAAAGGAACAATGGACGCGCAACTGATGGGCTTTTTGTTTGGTTTAACTTGGGATATATTTTCAACGGATATTTTTGGCGCAAGAGCTATAATGTTTACAATTATAGGTCATTTTTTAGGTATATTGAACAAAAAACTTGATAGAGACAAAATTTATACACAGTTTGTCATAGTATTTTTGGCAAGTATTGTTTACTGGTTGGGAGTTAGTTTTATTTACTATATCATTCATGGTAGTGGCAATTATAATTTTACTTTTTTTACTCTAAGCGGCGCGGCAAAAATTTTTGTTACAGCGTTTGCCGCTCCTGCGGTTTTTTATGTTTTAAACTATGCGCGCAAGGAAGCGTAGATGGTATGGCAGAAAGAAGGTCAATTTGCTTACAAAACTTTCCTTAAAAAACATAAGGTAATTCTTGTGTTTTTTAGTTTTCTGTTCGTCTGTCTTTCAATACGTCTTTTTTATTTACAAATTATTAAAGGTGGTGAATATACAATAATTTCACAGCAGCAGCGCTTGCACAATACTTACGAACACGCTCCAAGAGGAATAATTTATTCTGCCAGTAATGCAGTGCTTGTTGAAAATGAGTTTACATATGTAGCGATATATCGTCCATATGATCATCATCAAAACCCTTCAGAACAAATCGTTAAAGAACTTACTAAAATTTTAGGAAGAGAAATAAAACCTGTGGTGGACAAAGGTTTAAAGTACGGCAAAGTTGTAATGCTTGTGGATAATCTTACAAAGGAAGAGATGTTTAAAATCGAAGAAAAAAGTTTGAGTTCAAAAGGAGTTTCTGTTGTAAAAGACTTCCGTCGTATTTACTCTTACCCGGAAATAACAGGCCACATAACAGGATATACGAGCAAAATAAGTTCACAAGAGGTTGAGAATTTATCAGAGCAAGGGTATAAAATGGGAGATTATATAGGAAAGGGCGGCATAGAACAGGCTTATGATAAATATCTTCAGGGCAAAGATGGTGGGTGGCAAGTTGAAGTAAACGCAAGAGGTCACCAAGTAAAAGCGTTTAAATATGTCGCTCCTGAGATTGGAGCGGATATATATTCAACTATTGATTTAAAGCTTCAGAAAGTGGCGTATGATGCGTTAAAAGAGAGTGACGCAGGCAAGGGTGCTGCCGTAGTGCTTGATGCAAAGACAGGAGCTGTAAAGGCTTTGGTTTCATGCCCGGGTTTTGATACAAATAAAGTAAGGAGCAGGGATTTTGAAAAATATTCAAAAGATGATAAAAACCTGCCTCTTTTTAACAGAGCATTACAGGCTCATTACCCTCCAGGATCTATATTCAAAATAGTTACATTTGCTGCCGCTACGGATATTTTCTCTATTGATTCTTTAGATCTCATACACTGCACCGGTAGTTTTGAGTTAGGAGACAGACATTATGCATGTTGGTGCAAACAGGGGCACGGAAAATTAAATCTTATTTCAGCCATGGCGCAGTCATGCAATATTTATTTTTATCAACTAGGTCTTAAGCTTGGCATGAAAAATCTTGAGAAATATGCCAAGAAATTTTATCTTGGGGAAAAAACAGGGATAGATCTGCCTAATGAAAAAGAAGGTTTTATTCCTAATCCTGAATGGAAAAAATCAAAATCAAAGGCGAAATGGCTTAAAGGAGACACTGTTATATTTGCAATAGGACAGGGTGCTCTTTGTGTAACGCCTCTCCAAATGGCGTGTATGATATCTGCTATTGCAAATAATGGCGTTTGCCACAAGCCCTATATCGTAGATAGGGCTGTGAATATTAGTGGCAATGAGGTATATAAGCACGAATTAGAATTTGACGATAAATTAGAATTGACGCATAAAACGTGGAAACTTCTTCACGAAGCGCTTTTAGAAACAGTCGAAAATGGTACCGGAAAAAAATGTAAACTCCCTGGTATTAAAGTTGCAGGTAAAACGGGAACAGCGGAAAATCCTCAAGGGAAAGATCATGGATGGTTTGTTTCTTATGCGCCTGCGGATAATCCTGAAATTGCAATGGCAATCTTTGTTGAACACGGCGGCGGCGGTGGACTTAGTGCTGTTCCTATAGGTAGAAAAATATATGAAGCCTATTTTAATATAGATAATGATAAAGAAGAAAAGGTCGTAAAACAATGATTCAAGAAAAAAACTTTTTTCAACGTCTTACTTCTAATGTAGATTGGTGGCTTGTTTTTGCGGTTGCAGTTTTAATGCTGATAAGTTTTTCCGCTGTATACTCCGCAGGAATTGTTTACGGAAACTCTTTTAAATATCTTTCAGTGCAGATTTTAGCGTATCTAGTAGGGTCCGTGGGTCTTTTACTGCTTACAAGTTTTAATTATCAACATTATAAACATCTGGATAAACTGATGTATGTTTTATCTTTGTTACTTTTAAGTTCTGTATTAGTATTTGGATCGGCAAAAAGAGGGACGAAAGGCTGGTTTGATTTTGGTTTTGTTTCTTTTCAGCCTGTGGAGATAGCAAAAATAATGTTTATTTTAGCGCTTGCTTCATTTCTTGATGCAAAAGTAAAAGAAGTAAAGAAAATGTCATTTTTGGTTTCTGTGTTTGCAATGCTTACAGGACACCTGATACTTATAATGCTGCAACCGGATTTTTCTTCTACTCTTTCTTACCTTCCTGTTACTTTTGCTCTTCTTTTTATAATAGGATTTGAGCCTTTTTACTTGCTGTGTATAATAATTCTTGTAGGTCTTGCAGTAGGTATTCCTCTTTTGGAAACATTTGTGAATATGCAGCTTAAGGTTTTGCATAATGAAACATTTTTAACCAACCTTGCATTTTTTTTTAAAACAGGATGGAACGGATTTTATATAGTTTTTATGGGATTGTTTTTAATAATTGCAGGTTTTTGGTTTTTGCGGAAATTGAAGGTCAAGATTCCTGCCGTTTATCCTATAATTTTGTGCGTGGCAATACTTATTGGGTGTGCAACTTCTGTACCGGTTGGAAAATCGTTAAAAGATTATCAAAGAAAAAGGCTTATAGTATTTTTAAATCCTAAAGTGGATCCAAGAGGTTCAGGTTATAATGTAATACAGTCTAAAATTGCAATAGGTTCAGGAAAATTTACGGGGAAAGGTTTTAAAAATGGAACGCAGACACAGCTTGGTTTTTTGCCAGAGCAACATACGGATTTTATTTTTTCCGTTATAGGGGAAGAAGGCGGTTGGATTATGGCTCAACTTACGCTTTTTTGTTATTTTCTTTTTATCTGGAGAGCTCTTGTAATAGCAAAAGAGGCTCGCGACAGATACGGGGCTCTTGTTGCGTCAGGAGTTGCCACAATGTTTACCTTTTATGTTATAATTAACATCGGTATGGTTATGGGTATGATGCCTGTAACAGGAATGCCTTTGCTTCTTCTTTCTTACGGAGGTTCATCGGTTTTTTCGTCTTTGTGCGCTATCGGTATTTTGTGTTCTATACATACGAGAAGACATACTTATTCTTAGTTTCATCCGCAAAGTTTTTTATGTTTTTGTTGTGATACTGTATTTTTGGATTTAGTTTGCGAAAAATTAGAAATGTTTATATAAAAAGTTATTTGCTGGTACTGTCAAATAATTTAAAAATGATGAGAAGATTCCCACTACTTGCGTCACGACAAACGCATGAAAGTTCCTTTGATTTTTAATTGTCACAAGGCACAGTACCAAACTACAGCTTGTAAAATTTGCTTTGAGTCTAAAATCAGCCGTCTAAAGAAACTTTTTTCATACGTTTGCGTGCTACTTGTGTTGTGTCATAAATGACAAAGCAATCTTGAAAATGATATGTTTATGTCCTTGCAAGAAAGATAGCAAAAATATATCATAAGACTTTACATCGGTTTGCTTTCATGATAGTTATTGTATTACATTTATACCCCAGTTTTAAAAAGGGGTCCATTAACGGTGCGGGCGTGGCGGAATTGGCAGACGCGTATGGCTTAGGACCATATACCGTAAGGTGTGGGGGTTCAAATCCCTCCGTCCGCATTTGAGCATGTTTCGAGGTGCTACCCGAGAAACTTTTTCGTACGTTTGTTGCGGCAGCAATTCTCCTTTTTTGCAAAAAAGGAGAATTGCTGTAGTGTGTTTTTGCTTTTATTTCCTTTTCTCTAAAAAGGGACAGCAATGCGAAAGTATCAAGTATGTATTATACTCAAAAATTAAAAAAGTTCTCATGCGTTTGTCGTGACAAACCTTAATTGTTAAACTATTGCCCCGCAGCAAGCTGCGTGGAACCGCTTGTAGTACAATTAGGCTATGGAAACGCTTGAAAGACAGACAGTATATAGTGCATATAAGAGATACACTATCTTTTGTACGCCCATAAGTATAAGAGAAGCTATATTTGGGAATTTAGAGCGTTGTAATAGCCTAATTCAAATAACAAAAGAAATTTGGTAACGCTTGCGAACATAGAGTTTGAGCAAGAACAATTACAGCTCTTCAATTTCCTCCGCTGATACCGCGCGCTTGCTGTGCGGGGGGGGGTTCATTTATTTCTGTAAAATCTAAAAACACATATTAGACTGTTTTTGTCGTTTAAAATTAGGCTTATAGCTAAAGATACAGCCAACCGCAAAAAGATAACTTTATACATAAAATATGCCGTTTAATTAAAAGCTCATCGTTGTTTTAATCCGTTTGTTTTTGTTTGACAAAAGTCCAACATACCGTGAGATTCTATTTCTGTATATTTCGTCTTTCATGTATAATATGTCGCATCGCCTATTTCATACTTCGGGTATTTTTCTGCTATCTTTACTTCGTTTTCTGCTTCTTTCGTATTTCCCTTTTTTATTCTTTTTTCACTAACTTGCAAATGGACTACTTTTTTGGGATACAGGTCACTACAACTTCTTGACTCTGTATAAAATTTATGTTAGACCCTGCTTACTTTTTTCATGGAGACAGAGGCTTCCGTCTCTGGCTAAGATCACCACAGGATGGTCTCTCCAGTCCATCCCGCAGCTCTTTTTCTCTTGTATCAGCTTTTTCAAGACGTCTATATTAAAAATTCTTTTCAAAGTTCTTGCTCCCATACTCTTCTGTTACGTTCTTCCAAATATTTTTCAAGCATTCTTACATCAAAAAATACGCCTGTATAACCTTATTGTTTATACGGCGTATTTACATTAATTTTAATTCTAAGATAAACCACGTCTACCTAAAGGCAAGAGGCTCCCTGTTTTAATTTAAGTAGGTTAAAACGTTTTTATGCCTTTATTTTTTTAGATTCTGCTTCAAGCTCTTCGTAACCTGTTGCTTTTGCTTTCCAAGCAAAAAAAAGTAAAATAGCCCCAATGGCGCTTAAAGTTGCCATAAGTTCCATAGCATGTGGCCAGCCATGTTTTTTTTGCACAAACATAAACAACGCGCCAGTAATCACAGAAGCGGCATAACCCCAAACTCCGACAAATCCGTTTGCTGTTGCTGCTGCGCGTTTTGTCGCCATGTTAGAAGTAACTATAAGAATAAGCGATTGCACCCCATTGATAAAGAAACCTGAAATTATCAACATTATTAATGGTATCCATAAAGGTAAAGAACCTCCCTGCAAAAACAGAAACATAAACAAAGAAGAAAGTGTCATAGCAATAGCGCAAACGCGATGACCTTTACCGTCGAAATATTTATCAGTAACCCAACCGCATACAATAATACCAAGAATTCCTACAGCTTCAGACGCAGCAGTAATAAGTGTTGCCCCAGCAATACTCATGCCTTTCCACTGTGATAACATGCTCGGGCCCCAATTCACAACTGTAGCTCTCATAACATAAACAAACAAATTTGACACTGCAACAACCCACATATAAGGGTTTTTAAATACTCGTTTTTTTATAAAGCTCTTGTATTCTGCTGATTCTTCTCTCGTGTCTTTAACTTTTTTGGAATTTTCACCTACTGAAAGCTCAGGCAAACCTACGGAACTTGGAGTATCTTTAATAAGGAACCGTACCCCTACTGCCGTTATTACGGCAAATATAGCAGGTACAAAGAAAATATTTCTCCAACCACTCCAACCAAAACTTAAAAAACTTAAAACGGGGCCGACGAGAAATATTGCAATAGTACCTACACAGTGAGAAGTATTCCAAAGTGATGTTTTTGTTGCAAGTTCGTCAGGTGGAATCCAATATGAAAGCAACCTTGAAATTGGAGGCCAAAACATACCCTGAAACAAGCCCTGAATAAGCCACATAGAACCCATAACAATCACTCCTGAACTGAAACCAAAAATAAAACTAGCTGCAGCGCATACAATAAGACCACAAGCAATAAAACTGCTAGCCTTAAACTTGTGAACAACAAAACCATTTAAAAACTTTGATAGTCCATACATTAGTCCATTTATTGTCACAAAACTCCCAAGTTGAATTTTTGTAATACCTAAATCTGCTTCCAACCTTGGCGTAGCAACACTAAGCATAAAACGCATCGCATAAGACACAGCGTATGCAACCCAAGTTACTGACATCATACGAAACTGCCAATACTTAAATTTTTTGGCTGTTTCTAATTCCACTGACGATGAAGACATTTACTTTCTCCTTGTCCATCAATTTTTTACAATAGTACGACTACAAGAACACTTAAAATCAAAGACTTATGATTTTGTCCCTATAAATCAAACCAAGTAATTATACCGCCCTTAACGGTAGCATTTTACACTTATAATATCAACTTGGGTCTGTCTAAAAACGATAGCAAAGCCGCTACCAACACACCTTCGTGTTTTTAGTATCCGACACTATTTTTACAGCAAGATGCCTAAAACAAAGCCGTCGCAATAAATGCGAGAATCTGCAAAAATAATAGACCTCTTGCATAACTAAGTATTAAATTCAGAATTACAAATACCTGCAATCAAGTTAAATCGCAGTCCAAAGCGTCTTCTGCGATTCCTATATCTATCTGAGACTATTTTGAACCTTTTAACAAA
>BNVV01000002.1 GCA_025998355.1 Endomicrobiia bacterium | reverse complement strand
GGACATTGAAGATTAAATACACATTTTAGTTGAACTTGTCTTTTTGAATTTATACTTCGTTACGCAGCGTTGCGTACATAAAACCCACGACGTCGCTGTGAGCCTTGTCTAAATTCAAAATACTTTGCGCTCGGATGGGGTTGCTGCAAAGATATTTGCGTTCCCGTCTCTTTGAGTGTAGATTAAATTTCTTTTTTAATTTTTACTTCACAGCTTCGTTACCACGATTTGGAAAGCATTCAAGGGTAAACTAAATGACGAAACGATTTCAAAAGGATGCGTAGCTCCCAAGGGTGGATTCTTTAAACCTTTGGTTTTCATAAACCATGACAACAAATTGTTTGTGTTTCACGTGAAACATTGAACATTTAAGTATATCTATCCTATGGCCAACCAATGTAGAATTAGTTAACTTATAGCACAAACGGAGCATTAAATGAGTAAGATCGTAGCGGTTGCTAATCAAAAAGGTGGAGTAGGCAAAACTACAACAGCAATTAATTTGGCGGCAAGTTTAGCAAACATTGGGCAGAAATGTTTGCTAGTTGATATGGATCCACAAAGTAATACAACAAGCGGTCTAGGAATTGACAAAAATACTTTAGAAAAAACAATATACGATGTTTTAATAGATGGGATTGCCCTCGAGGATATCTTACAAGATACTGTTATCGATTGCCTTGATGTTGTGCCTGCAACTACGGATCTTAGCGGCGCTGAAGTAGATTTAGTTAATATGGAGGATAGAGAGAGAAAATTAAAATTTGCATTGGAAAAATTTCAAAAAGTATATAAGTACATTGTTATAGATTGTCCCCCGTCTCTCGGATTACTTACAATAAATTCTTTAGTTGCAGCTAATACTGTTTTAATACCTATGCAGTGTGAGTTTTTTGCGCTTCAAGGTTTGGGACAACTTTCAAAAACTATCCTTGCTCTCATGCAAGACTACGATTTAGAATTAGAAGGCGTTTTGTTTACAATGTTTGATTCAAGAACTAATCTTACAGAACAGGTTGTTGCAGAAGTTAAAAATTTTTTTAAGGATAAAGTTTACGAAACAAAAATACCAAGGACAATAAAACTTGCCGAAGCACCGAGTTTTGGTAAACCTGTTTTAATGTATGATCCGTTGGGAAAGGGAGCTCAGGCATATATGGATTTTGCAAAAGAATTTCTTTCTAGACAAGAAGAAGTAAAAATAGCAGACGAGATAAAAGATAAATCTAGTTGAAGTCATTACAGCTTGCGATTTGATTCATACGGAAATGTAATTTATATAGAGGATTTAATATATACGGGGGAGTAGAATATGCAAAAGAAAGCATTGGGTAGAGGGTTAGAATCATTAATGCCAACATTAGGATTAAATAAAACAACAGTAGACGAAGTAGTTGTAACAATACCATTAAATAAAATTAGACCTAATAAATTTCAACCTAGGAATAAATTTAATGCAGAAAAACTTCAAGAACTTGCGGATTCAATAGAGAAACACGGCTTAATCCAACCGATTTTAGTAGTTGCTTCAATAATTCCCGGGGAATATGAAATTATTGCGGGTGAAAGACGATATAGAGCCTCTAAACTTGCAGGAAAAAAAGATATAAAAGCTATAGTAAAGCAATCTGCAGATGATAAGCAGAGATTTGACTTAGCATTGATTGAAAATATCCAAAGAGAAGATTTAGATCCAATAGAAGAAGCACAAGCTTTTAAAAGACTTATAGAAGAATTTGGACATACCCACGAGCAAATATCTGAAGCCGTGGGAAAAGAGAGATCCGTAATTTCAAACACACTAAGGCTTTTATCGTTACCAGAAGATATACAGATATTAATAACAGAGGGAAAAATTACATCAGGGCACGGAAGAATGCTTGCCGGCATAGAAGATGCTAACAAGATAAGAGCAATTGCGCATCAAATATTGAATGAAAAACTTTCAGTAAGAGCTGTAGAAAAAATTGCTTCCGATCTAAACCCTGAAAAAAAATCCGGTAAACAGAAAAAACAGGAAGTAGAGCTTGTGCATTTAAAAGAAGAAATCCAAAGAAAATTGGGTACAAAAGCAAGTATTATTGGTACAAGTAAGAAAGGCAAAATAGAAGTTTATTACTACTCTTTAGATGATTTGGAAAGAATAGTAAAAGAACTTAAAATTTAATTTGTTGATAACTGCGATTAAATTTTTGTTTAAAAAAACTGATACAGAAAACACAACAAGAATATCTCAAAAAACACATTAGACCTCTTGCATAACTAATATATAAAAGTACAATAGAAGTACTATGAAACAGAAAAAGAAAGCAGGCGGGTTAGATGGAATGAATTTAGTATTAATGGGAGTAAAGAAAGGGACATTTGACAAATTATAAAACAAAGGATAGTCGGGAGTAAGAAAAGATAGGTGGAGGGGGGGTAAAAAGGTTCAAAAATAGTCTAAAAGATAGATAAGTAATAGCAAAAGACGCTTTGGACTGCTATTTAACTCAGGTTTCAGGTATTTGTATTCTTGAATTTAATACTTAATTATGCAAGAGGTCTATTAAATCAAATATGCTAAGAGTATCTCTAATTCCCAGTTTTGGGGTTGTTCTCGTTTTAGTGATTTAAAAACGCTGCACTGTTAAAAAACGGGAGAAAGTAAGCATGAAGGTAATGACAGTCACTGCAGGAGTAAGAGATAATACAAGAATGCACAGTACATGGGCAACAAAGATATGTACGTCGAGATTGCAAGAGGTCTAATCTTTTAGTTTTCATAAGTTATCCTTTTCAAAGACACGTTCACAGTAGCCTTATCATTTAACGTAATAATATCAAGTGTAGGCATAAATATCACCATCGTTACTATATCGTATAAATGTAAAATGTTCCTTCTGCATGTAGGAGAATTATATATTCTTAACCATTTGGCTATACAACCGTGACAAAATTGGTGGTGACATCCCCGAGCATTTTCTGAGATATCCAAGCAAATACAACAATCAGACTGCGGTCAGGTAGTAGCATGTGCAATGAGATGCGCATATCTTGTAGGCGAACCCAAGCTTTGCGCGGCCAGATGCAGCAAGATGCGCAAGTCGTGTGTAGTAGGGGCGCAATGACGCGTTGGCTTTGACGACTAACGCTTTAGGTTCTTTGATGTTGCCAGTTGTTAAAAAACTCATCTAACTCTTTGACTTTTTCGACAAGTTTGTCAGCGGCGGGAACGATGACTTCGTTGACGAAATCGGCGCGGGCGGCAACGGCATCGGCAAAGGCGGCGTTGTTGGCGTCTCGTTTGGCAATCTCGGCAATTCCGGTGGCGCGGGCGGCGTTACCGTGGGCGCCGCGGCATCCGACGACGGAGGCGGCGTGGTCGTGGGCGGTGGCGTATCCGGTGCGATCACACCCAACAACTTCAGCAATGATGTATTCTGCAAAGGTGGTGGCGTTAAGTGCGGTGTAGGTGGCGCTGCCGGCGGCGGCGATGGCGTGAATGTCGACGATGTTGCGCTCGATTTCAGCGGCGACGAGAGTGCCGAACCTGACTCTGGCGACGCCGACGACTTCGCGCGCGGCGGTTTGGGCGGAGTTGCCGGCGGCGTTGTTGGCGGCGTGGGCAACTCTGAGATTGGCGGCCACAGTGCGGGTGTCGTTGTAGGCATCGGCAGCAGCAGCCTCGTAGTTAACACAGGTTCCGTTGATGACGGTGACGGCGCGTTTGAGAGCTTTGGAGGCGGTGGTAAAGGCGCGCGCGGCGGCATAGGCGACGGGGGCCTTGGCGGCGGCGGCTTCGCTGGCACGGGCAACGGCGGTAGTGGCGTCGGCGGCGTGGGCGGGGGTGCTGGGATTGGTAACGGCGCGGGCGAAGTCGCTATTGGCGAAGTTGTCGAAGTTGTAGGCGGGGAGGATGTTGACTTGTTCAAATTTTCCGATACACTCGTCGAGGGTGGTTAGATCTAGATTTAGATTTAGAGTTGGAGTTGGAATTGAAGTTGGAGTTGGAGTTAGAGTTAGAGTTAAATCACTTCCACTTACATCCACTTTTTGAAGATCGATTTCTGTTTGTGCTTCTGCTTGCGCTTCTGCTTTTGCTCTTTGCGCTTCTTTCATTTCTTCTACTTTCTCTGGAGTAGCAGTCCTTCTGTTTACAAGTCTAGCGTTCTTTTTATCGCAAGAATTTAACGCAAGACCAAATAAAATAATTGCGCTTATTATTTTTTTCTTTTTCATCGCTTACTCCTGTTATTTTTCAATCACAAATGTAATTAGCAGCTATCACATATTTCTTTGATAAAGAGAATTATACTTTAAATAAACTTCTCTTTCCAAAATATACGCATTGTAGCGCTGTCCCTTAAACTAGCCGACCAAGAGTAATAAAAACTTTTGAATATTCTTCTAAAACTCTTAAAGTATCCTTAAACTCTTTTAAAACTTGCAATCACTGCTTGTAAGTCTTTTTTTGATACTTTTAGACATTTTTCCGCCGCAATCACAAAAGAATCTCTTTCTTCTATAAGATCACTGTAAATGTTTCTTAAAACTTTGTCAATGTTGTGACAAACAGCACGAATTTTCTTACTTGCAAAAGCAAGTATCCATGTTATTTGTCATACTCGCAAAAGCTAGTATCCATATTAAATGTTAAATGGATTCCCGCTACTTGCGCAAATGACAACAGCACTAAGCGCTACGTTTAAAGATTGCCATCATAATGACAACAGTACTAAGCGCAACGTTTTTTTGTTTGTCATACTCGTGAAAACGAGTATCCATGTTAAATGTTAAATGGATTCCCGCTTTTGCGGGAATGACAACAGCGCTAAGTGCGACATTTTTTTGCTTGTCATACTCGTGAAAACGAGTATCCATGCTATTTGTCATACTCGTGAAAACGAGTATCTATATTAAATGGATTCCCGCTACTTGCGCAAATGACAACAGCGCTAAGCGCAACGTTTTTTTGTTTGTTATACTCGCCAAAGCAAGTATCCATGTTAAATAGATTCCCGCTTTTGCGGAAATGACAACAGCACTAAGCGCGACGTTTAAAGGTTGCCGTCATAATGGCAACAGCACTAAGTGCGACGTTTAAAGGTTGCCGTCATAATGGCAACAGCGCTAAGTGCGACATTTTTTGACTGTATCTTTTTTTGATAAAAAAAGATACCTTTTGTAGAATCTAAAGACAAAGCGCATGAAAGTTTTTTTAATTTTTGATTGTCGCATGGCAGTACCAAATTGCAGCCTATGAAATTTGCTTTGAGCCTAAAATCAACCGCCTCAAGAAACCTTTTTCATGCGTTTGTCTTGTGTTGTTAGCAGAGCCTGTATGGTTGTTCCTTAAAGAGAAGTGTAACATAGAGCGTATGCAGTAACATGAGAATTTGTTTTGAGTTTCTGATCAAAAAGCCAAAACTGACAAAATAGATGCTAAAATACTGACAGCTTATGGAGCTAAAATGCAAAAAACTTTAAGACTACACAAACGAAACGAAAGCAAACAATTAATTGAACTTATTTGTACAGGAAGCGAACTTCTTAGCGGAAAAACAAACACCAATGCCGCATACATTGGCTCAAGGCTTTCCTCTATGGGTCTTGGATTGTCATTTGCTACTAACGTCGGAGACAGAAAACAAGATTTAAAACAAGAATTTAAACGAGCTTTTAAAAGAAGTAGCGTTATTATTGCTACAGGTGGTCTTGGTCCTACATTTGATGATATAACTGTTGAAAGTGTGGCAGAATGTTTAAATCGTGAAATATATTTAGATAAAAAAGTTTTAAAATCTATAAAAGAGTACTTCTCAAAACGAGCGGTTACTTCAATTCCCAAGATTAATGAAAGACAAGCCAATATTATTAAAGGCGCAAAGGTTTTAAAAAACCATTTAGGAACGGCTCCGGGGCAGATGTTATGTTTTGAATTTAAAGACGGCGAAAAAAAATACCGCAGAACTTTATTTTTGTTTCCGGGGCCTCCAAAAGAAATACAGCCGATGTTTGAAGAAAATGTTGAACCGTTTTTAAAAAGTTACTTAATAGGTGTAAAGAAAAATTCTGTTCTTCATGTTTTTGGTCTTGCGGAATCTGATGTTGCTGAAAGAATAAAACCTGTTATGGAAGAAGCTAATTCTAACTATGGTAAGGCTGTGGAATTTGGCATTCTTGCAAATGATTCTATTGTTGATGTAAAATTTTCCGTTTCAGGAGGAGATGAACTTTTTGTTGATAAAATAATAAAGAATTTAAAACTCGAAGTTAATAATGTTTTGAAAGATAATATTTTTGGTTCTGGCAGTGACACACTTGCATCTGTTGTGGGAGGTCTTTTGATTGAAAAGAAAAAAACAGTTTCTTTTGCTGAATCTTGTACAGGCGGTAAGATAGCCGCAACAATTACAGATGTACCGGGAAGTTCTTTATATTTTAAAAGCTCTGTTGTTACATATTCAAATGAATCCAAAATAAAACTTCTTGGTGTAAAGAAAGAAACTTTATCAAGCTTTGGAGCTGTAAGCAAAGAAACTGCCAAAGAAATGGCTAAAGGTGTTTTAAAACTTTCAGGAAGCGATTATGCTTTTTCAGCAACAGGAATTGCGGGACCCGGTGGCGCAAGAGAAAAGTCCGTAGGCCTTGTATATATAGGTTTTGCAGATAAGAAGAAAATAGAAAGTTTTAAATTTAATTTTAACGGAACAAGAAAAGATATAAGAGAAAGAACAGTAAACACAGTTTTGGATTTATTAAGAAGAAAGGAGGCTTATCAAAAATTACGAGTCTAAAGAAATAATTATGGTAGTGTTTTAGCGAAGGTTCCGTTAACTTCAAAACCAACAAAAAAGTTGAAAAGTGGATATATTCTTTGAATCTAACAAAGTTTAGATTAGCAGTTACAAAGCTAGTTGGCTATACAATTAATTGTAATAAGGACTTTATATGCCTCATTTTTATGTAAAACCTGAAGATATAACAGAAAACATTTTTTCTATCAAAGGCGAACAAGCACATTATGTATCTAACGTACGCCGGTTCAAACCAGGGGATGAAATAATGATTTTTGACGGTATGGGTAATTCTTATAAAGCAAAAATTAATTCTGTAAATAAAAACGAAATCATAGGAAATATACTGTCTTCTAAATATAAAATATCCGGATTTACCGTAAAACTTTACACATCAATACCCAAATTTGACAGATTCGAGTGGCTTATAGAAAAATGTGCGGAAATTGGCGTGTCGGAAATTTTTCCCATTGACACTAAAAGAAGCACGCGCATAAGCTTTTCAAAAAATAAAGCAAACCGATACGAAAAAATATCTATCGCCGCAAGTTCCCAGTGCGGAAGGGGTGATATTATGAAAATAAATAATCAGTTGGACTTTAAAACTGCGTGTAAAAACACCATAAAAGATAAAAACTTTATAAATATACTTCCTTGGGAAAGCCAAAGCAAAATGTTTCCTTATAATTTACTTTCAAAATCAAAATTTACTGGAGCAAATATTTTCATAGGCCCTGAAGGCGGTTTTGAAATTGAAGAAGTTGAATTTGCCAAATCTATTGGCATTGATATCGTAACACTTGGAGATAATATTTTAAGAGTGGAAACAGCGGCTGTCGTTGCAAGTGCTTTAATTTTAAATTCACAATTGTTATTTTACAACTCTTAAAAGTCTTAAAACAGGACAATTAATTTAATGAAAAAATATTATATTTACACTTTTGGATGCAAAGTAAACCAATACGAGTCGCAGCTTATTTCTGAAAAATTTAAAAATGATAATTTTGAATGCGTCCAAAAACCTGAAGAAGCTGACATTATTATTTTTAATTCATGTACCGTAACAGCAAAAGCCGATAAAGAGTGCAAATATTTTTTAAGAAAAATGTCAAAACTTCCAAACAAGCCTAAAATAATGCTTACAGGATGTCTTGTAAAAAATAAAAATGTCTGCATAAAAGAACTATTGCCAAACATTGAAATAATAGAAGACAAAACAAAACTTTTCAACAAACCGCAAAATCAAATGATTTCAGGTTTTGATAAACACTCGAGGGCATTTTTAAAAATACAAGACGGCTGTAAAAGTTTTTGCAGTTATTGTATAGTACCCTATGTCCGGGATGTTCTTTGGAGCAAACCTGAAAATGAAGTTATTCCAGAAATTACGAATCTGGCAAAAAACGGATACTACGAGATAGTTTTAACAGGAATACATATAGGCAAATACCACGGAGGACTATCCAATCTACTTGAAAAAATAATACAAACCTCTTTAAATTTTAGAGTACGGATTTCATCCATAGAATTAAATGAAATTGACGATAAGTTGATAGAACTTATAAAACAAAACCCTGACAAGATATGCTGCCATCTGCATATACCGTTACAATCTGGAAGCGATGAAATTTTACGACAAATGAACAGAAAATATTCAAGCAAAGATTTTGAGAAAAAAATAAACAAAATAATGCAGATATTACCTGATTTAACACTTGCAACAGATATCATTACAGGCTTCCCCGGAGAAACAGAAAAATATCACAAGGAAACATGTAAATTTGTAAAACGAATTCCATTTGCAAAAGTGCATATTTTTAGATATTCGGACAGAACTGGCACAAAGGCTTCAATGTTTACAAATAAAGTTTTTGCAAATGAAATAAAAAACAGATCGAAAGATTTATTTGAAATAGATTACATAAAAAGAAAAGATTTCTTAAACAAAAATATAGGCAAAAAAAGAAAAGCTGTAAAAATAGCTATAGGTAAAAATATAGTTCTTACAGATAATTATATAACTGTACCGATAGAAAGAGAAAAGCTAAACCAAGTAAACGGTATTTTTGAAGTTGAAGTTACAGATAAGTCCGAAATTTAAATTTCTATTACTGAACCTGTCTAAAAACTCTTAAAAGTTCTTGTCAATTCTTAAACTTGTTTTGGTAAGTGACGTTGTTTTTACGGCAAGATGTCTAAAACAAGGGTTACTACGGTAAAATACTAAAGCCTAATTATATAGCTTTCTTGAAATCAAAATTGTTTGATTATAGATATTTTTAGCTCCTATCAAAAAACCTGTACCTTACGGCCTCCGCTATATGATTTGCTTTAATTATGTCGTTGCCATCCAAATCAGCAATAGTTCTTGAAACTTTTAGAATTTTATCATAAGATCTTGCTGAAAAATTCAACTTCTCTATCGCAGTTTTAAGCATTTCGTAAGCATTGTTATCTAAAATACAATATTTTTTTATTTCTTTTGACTGCATTTGTGCATTTGCATATATACCACTTCCAGAAAATCTAACAGTTTGAATTTTCCTTGCTTTTACAACTCTTTCTCTTATTTTTGCCGAACTCTCAGCATTAGTATCCAAATTTGATAATTCAGAAAATTTTAAAGCAGGAACTTCAACATGAATATCAATTCTATCCATCAAAGGACCTGAAATTTTACCCTGATATCTTCTTATTTGGTTAGGATTGCAGATACACTCTTTTTCTCTATGTCCTAAATTTCCACAGGGACAAGGGTTCATAGCTGCTACAAGCATGAATGACGCAGGAAAAATAAAACTGTTTTTTGCTCGGGAAATAGTTATAGTTTTGTCTTCTAGAGGCTGACGCAAAACCTCAAGAGCATCTCTTCTGAATTCCGCAAATTCGTCTAAAAATAAAACTCCGTTATGGGAAAGACTTACTTCCCCAGGCTTAGGGCAAGCCCCGCCACCCGCTAAGGCCGCTGATGAAGAAGTATGGTGAGGACTTCTAAAAGTACGATGACTTATTAATCCGCCTGTAAAAGCATGTCCTGCGGCAGACCATATTTTTGTAGTTTCTACAGCTTCGTCAAATGTCATGGAAGGAAGTATCCCTGGGATACGTTTTGCTATCATTGTTTTTCCAGAACCAGGAGGTCCTGACATAATTATGTTATGACTTCCTGCCGCGGCAACTTCAGTAGCTCGTCTTGCATTGTGCTGACCTTTAACATCCGCAAAATCACAATTTAATTCGATAGCGACATTTAATTCTTTTTCACCATATACATAAGGTTTACAAACCAATTCGCCATTTATAAACCTAACAATTTCAACAAGAGTTTTAAAAGGATACGCATTTACCTTACCTGCAACAGCAGCTTCCTGTCGATTTGCAAAAGGCACTATAAAATCTTTTATCTTATTTTTTTGTAAAATTAGAGAGATAGGTAGAACTCCTTTAACTTTTCTTATTTTCCCGTCTAAAGACAATTCGCCGACCGCGCAGAATTTCTGTAAATTTTCTTTTTTTATTTTGCCGTTTGCGGCAAGTATGCCCAAAGCTATAGACAGATCAAAAATACCACCTTCTTTTTTTATGTCGGCAGGAGCTAAGTTAACCGTAATCTTTTTTGAAGGAAAATCAAAGCCTGAATTTTTCATTGCAGCAACAACTCTATCGCGGGATTCTTTAACCGCAATATCAGGAAGACCTACGATGGAAAAAATTGGCATGCCGGAAGAAATATATGTCTCTACTTCAACAATATTTGCATCTATTCCGTTTATAGCCGCAGAATAAATAATGGAAAGCACTTAGCCCTCTTTTAATTTTTTACTATCCTACCGTATTAAACTTTCTACATAAATTATATTCAAGAATTAACAGTGGTTTTGCTTGATAAAAGTTTTTAGACAAACCCAACTTTAATTATACTTCTCAAAAATCAAGAAGCAAAAATAGAGGTTTTTAAAATTAGACAAAAACTAGAAAACGCAAAGGCTAGAGGAGCGATGTAAAGATGCCCCTATAGAAATAAGTATTCAATATGATTCTTGAATTAGCTTTTTATTTTTATTCTAGTTACTTACTTCAAATTTTTCAAGGATTACTCCAAGCCTTCGGCTTTCGGAAATAGCAACAAAACAAGAATCATTTTAGCTCTTAAGTGACACAGCCCTATGTAGAAAATCTAGACGATAATAAAAATAAAACAAACCCAGATGCAAAGATGTAAAGCTTTTATGAATTCTTTGCAAGCCGGCTGCAACGACTTTTTTCGGGTATGTCTGCTTTTTAGAGAATTGCACAGATGCACCTTTATATCTCAACCAGGGAAGACGCACTATCTAAACAATGATTAATCAGACAAAAGGGACCCCGGAGAAGCTCTCCCCGGGGTTGTCGGATGGATTAAACCTTTCTAATGTTTGCCGCTTTAGGGCCTTTGTCGGAACTTACGACTTCAAACTCGACACTATCGCCTTCCGCTAAGGATTTAAAACCCTCAGACTGAACGGCTGAATAGTGCGCGAAAACATCACCTGTCCCGTCATCATTCGAGATGAACCCATACCCTTTTTGGTCGTTAAACCACTTCACTTTACCTCGTGCCATTTACTGCAACTCCTTTTTTCCTATCCGACTTAGCGGATAACTAAATTACAATCCTACGATTGCCTTGGTATTTTAAAAAATAATTACACAATTGTCAAGCAATTTTAGATACACATGCGACATTTTATTATTTACTTGCTAACTGCAAAGGGTTTTTAGATTTAACGCCAAATGTGGCCCTTGTTATAATACACCTCTTGCACAACTTGAGTATTAAATTTTAGAATTACAAATACCTGTAACTGTCTCAGGTCTGATAATATGTTCGGGTATTGTCTGAAGTATTCAAACATCATCCCTACAATATTCTCTATACTCAATTTTCTCTTTGCTCACCCACTCTCCCTTTTTCTTTTCTTGCTCCTTGCTATCCTTACTGTTTTGTCAAATGTCACTTTCTTTGCTTTCATTAATACTAAACCCATTCCATTTGACCTGTCTGCTTTCTTTTTCTGTTTCATAGTACCTCTATTGTACTTTTATATGTTAATTATTAAGAGGTCTAATACACTAAATATTCCACTAATAACTCATTAAACTCTTCTTTGTTTCCTATTTTTAATGTTAAAGCCATAAAAATCCTGATATTATCTAAGGCTGTCAAAAACAGCAAAACTACTTGCTTTCAAGAATTTTTGTTAATGCTGTTTTAGCGCCAGGATGTCCTTGTTCTGCTGATTTTTTATACCAGTTAATTGCTTCTTTGTAATCTTGTTTTATCCCTTCTCCTTTGCAATACATCAAACCCAAGCTATACTGAGCTTGGGTATCTCCTTGTTTTGCTGACTTTCTATACCAGTCAAGCGCTTTTTCATAATTTTGTTTTACTCCTTTTCCTTTGCAATACATCAAACCCAAGCTATACTGAGCTTGAGCAAATCCTTGTCTTGCTGACTTTCTATACCAATCAAGCGCTTTTTCATAATTTTGTTCTACTCCTAATCCATTGTGATACATCAAACCCAAGACACATTGAGCCACTTTATCACCTTCTTTGGCTAACTCTTTAAAGCATTTAAACGCTTCTTCATAATTTTGTTCTACTCCTAGTCCTTTGCCATGCATCACTCCCAAGATACATAGAGCTTGTGCGTCTCCTTGTTCCGCCGATCTTTGAAACCAGCCAAATGCCTCCTTGTAGTTTTGTTCTACTTCTAATCCTTTGTAATACATCCAACCAAAGTTATATTGAGCTTTGGCAAATCCTTGTTCCGCTGATCTTTTACATACTTCAAAAGTTTCTGGATTTTTACTTTTTTCCAATGATTCTTCAACCATGCTGAGAATGATTTCACAATCCCGCCTATCTTCGTTATTTGAAAAGATATAAATAAAAATCAATCCGATAATTACTGCAACTGCGCCCAATACAAATCCAAATCCTCTATGATTTTTTATTCCTGTTTTGCTACGATTTTTAAGCTCATCTTTATATTTTTCTGCTTTATTTTTTATTCTAAACATTTTCAACCTCTCTTTGTAATGTGCTTCTATGTCAAGATTTTTAATAAGTAGGTGTTAAGCTGTCATTTATTTTTGTCCTGTAGTTTGTCTTCAAAAGATTTAAAAGAGGAGTTTCTCCAACTTAGGGCATTGTTCTGCTTTTGTTTATGGAATTAAAATTCTCTGATGTTTTCCCGTGATAATTCCTGATTTTTTGTATTTAGATACATTTTTACGATTTTTTTGATAAATAGGGGTTTTTATGTCTTTAGCGACAATGTATAATTCTCATTCATTTCAACTTGTTCAAATTCTTCCTTGCCCGCTCCATACTATGTTTGTTCTCCAAGTACTCTATTACTTTCTTCATTAAATATAGCAAAATATACTTTTGCTATTTTTTCTGGTCCTCACACATCTTTTTTAGTCTTTTTCCAACAGAAATAACCGGGACTTCAACATACAAATAAACAAGTCTGGAAACCAATAAGGCAAAAAACAAAGCTACTGTCAAAATGAGATAGCTATTATTAAATGTAAAACGAATTTTCTCAATTAAGGTAAGTCCAATGGCAAGATGCAATAAGTAAAAGGGGTATCCTGTTTGAGACACCCACTCTATTATATTTTCTAATACAGATCCCAGCTTAACTTTGCCAAATTCAAAAATAAAATATACCACATACCACAAACCTAAAATGATCAAATATGTCCATAAATTGCCATATGTTAATATATTAGTTCCCAAGTCAAAATATTGACATGATAAGTTTAGACTAAGATAAGCTAACGAAGTAAAAAAAGAGACGCAAATAATTTTTGCTAGGATATTCTTATATTGTTTTGAAATGTATATACTCGTCCCTATAAAAATGATAGGAATAAATTGTAAGATAAAACATATGTGATGTAATATAGGATGTCTATTATCTAAATCATATGAACCTCCAAATACGACATATGCGACATATGCCATAAATAACATAATACTCAAAACACTTATTAAAGCTTTTTTAAAATCAAACTTTCCAATAATTACAGCAACAAAGTAAAAAATCACTTCCATAGGTAGCATCCATCGCATGCTGCCGCCGATCGTTGTTTTTATCAAAAACATATTGGATAAATAATCACCCGCACTAAAAGTAATGCCGTTTGTCAAAAAAATGAATAATCCTGAGATAGCAAGACAAACCCACATTACTGGGAATATACGAACAATTCTATTAACAAAAAACGTAAAACGATTATGACGTTCCAACATAATTGGAACTAAAAATCCTGACATAAGAAAAAATAAGCAAACGCCAAGAGTTCCGGCGCAGGTTGAAAAATGATTTTTAAGGAATGTATCAAAATGTGTAAGAACATTAGCTTTTAACAATGGCATTGTTACACTATCAGAGATTTTAATGACGTCTGGAATCTTATTCCAACCACTTCCAACCGATACGAAATGACAATATACAACCAACAAAATTGCTAAACATCTTAATACATCCAAATAAAACATTCTATTTTTCATACTTATGCAACCCGTTTATTGATTATATTTTAAGTTGACTACTACAAATAAGAGACTTGAAAATAAGTTGACTGACAAAGTACAAAGCCTGGGGTGAAATTTGCGGTCAACTTTTAATTATTTTCGGTAAAATTAAACATACTAAAAGCAACTTTGCGTGGGTTTGATTGACAGTCTCGAAAATTGAGATACGTCGTCTCCAATTTATATCGAACCCTGAGCATTTCCTTACTCTGCATCTGCTTTGAGCTTCTGCAATTTCGGTGATATTGCTTTTGGCGATGTTGAGAGTTGATGATGAACTCGAGCTACTTGAACTTGAACTACCCGAGTTGTTACATTGTCTGTATTGTCTGTTGTTGCTGATGTTTGCATTTACTGGTGGTGGTGGATCTGGTAGTCCTTCTAATGCTCTTGCTAGTCGTTCTACTACTTCCGGGTCTGGGTCTAGTTGTCCTGGTGGTATGTTACCACCGTCATGTGGTGATACTGGTTGTGGTGGCGGTGGTACTGATGGTAGTAGTGAGCGGTACTCGTTCTGGCTCTGGTTCTGGTTCTGTTGTGACTCTACTGGTCCTACTTCTGGTCCTGGTTCTGGTTCTTCTGGCGCTGGTGTTGGGACTATTGTTGTGTCTACGACAACGTGGTGCGCCGCTGATCTTTCTTCTTCTTGTGCTTTTCGTTGTTGTGCTTCAGTTTCTGCTCTTTCTTTTGCTCTTTGTGCTTCTTTTATTTCTTCCATTTTCTCTGGAGTGGCAGTCCTTCTGTTTACAAGGCTCGCGTTCTTTTTATCGCATGAACTTAAACATAAAAAATCAAGTAAAATACATGAAGACGAAACTAATAACTTTGTTTTTCTCATGACGTTCTCTCTGTCTTAGTTTTTCTTGATGCAGCGCGCCTAGTTTGTTACGTCGCAAGTTCAACAACCACGCTGGAGGGGCATTCTACAACTTTTCCACGGTTACGTCAAGTTTTTGCATCGTATCTCTAAAATGACACCAAAAGCTAAGCTGGTTTTAAGGGTTTATCGTTAGATTTAAACTTAGAAGCTAAAAAACGATTTTATTAACCTTAAGAGTAAATAGAGTCAGAAAGAAATAAGATCAGAGTTAATATTTTTAGAATTAGAATCTAAAAGCATTGGGGGGCTCCAGAATCTAAACATCTAGATATTCTTTATGTTTATAAACTCTTATGCCAAAAACGAAAACTCTCCTTATGTTATTGTTGACTGATACATGAAAGAATATACTTCTTATAAATCTTATAGCTTTGGCAAAATGGTAGTACATTGAGTATAACTCGTTTCCGTAATTGGAAAAATAAATATATTTTCTATAGTCTTCTGGAGTATACAAAGATTTATCGAAGTTACCGTTTTCTATGTCGCGCTTAAATTCGCTTTTCATTCTTTTTGCAAAAAGATCCCTGTTTTTGCCATTGAGCCTGTAATAATTCCATCTATAACTACCAAACTTGTATCTATTACATATTGTTTTTATCTTTGATTTTATAACAGGACGTTCATCAAGAAAATTACTAATTTCTTTAAATTCATCACAAACACAAAAAACCTTATCTTTGCTATTTATTGACGAGCTCACACTATCCGAACGATAATGCACAAAAGCATCTTTTAAAAAGTACGCTGACTTTGCAAGTGATAAAACCTTAAAATTAAAAGAAATATCTTGATACGATGCTCCTGCCGTTTCTAAAAAGCGTATTTCATTTCTATTCAGAAAAGTTTTTCTATATATGTATGACCACACTTGTATCCCACAATGGAATATACTACTTTCTTCTATTGGGGTAATTACCTTGTTTAGATTTCGCCAAGGAATTGAGGATAATACCATTCTTTGATTTTTGGAATTATATTCATAATGCGCGCTCTTTACAATATCAACGTTGTACAATTTTGCCGTATTATAAAGCTTCTCAAACATATTAGGTTCAACCCAATCGTCTGATTCTACAATGCCAATATATTCTCCTTGTGCAATATCCAAACCTTTATTTACAGTTTTCCCATACCCTTCGTTCTGTTTATCTATAATTTTTATACTGGTATCCTTAGCTTCATACTCTTTAATTATTTCAAGACTGCTATCAGTAGAGCCATCATTAATAATAATTATTTCCCTGTCTTTTAATGTCTGTCCAATTATGCTGTCCAGGCACTTACGTAAATATTTATCCACATTATATACAGGTACAATAATCGATACCTTAAAATCTTGTTTCATCAAATTTATTTCTCATAAGTTTATCCGGTTGGCTCTAATCTATCGCTTTTTACTTGGAACGAAAAAACCAAATAACTCTCTACGCGATTCTATTTTTATACTAATTTTTATCACAATTTATTACATGTTTGCCATAATGCTAAAAGACAACTTTGCGCAATTGGCTACGCATTATTTGCAAATAAATAGTATCGTTTTCTCCAACGCCGATATCGCATCAGAACTTCCTGTTTTGATTGCAGTATCTGCTTTTAGTATTATTTTTAAACTTTCTTGCAATGTCTTCGTATCGTGTTTCTTTAAATTTGTAAAAAAAGCGCTCGCATAAAAATTATGTATCCTAAGAGCTGAAGCAATTTCAACAACAGACATATTCTGTTCTTCAATCATACTTTTTGCATTAAGTATTTTTCTTACGGCAGAAGAAATCGCCGAAAGGATCATAACCGGCTCTTCCCCTTGGCTTAAAAGCTTTTCCAAAACAAAGATTGCCTTTTTTAAATCTCTCACCTCAATATTAGAAGACAATGCATATATATTTACTTCTTTTGTATATCCGCTGATTTTTTCCAAATCTTTTTCAGTAATATCTTTTCTATTTTTCCCCACAAATAACGACATTTTGTCTATCTCGTTTAAAATATTCAACAAATCTGTTCCGTTTTCATCAATAATTCTTAAAGCAATGTCATGCGAAACCGTATTGCCTCTTTTAGCAAATTCACTTTTAATAAATTCTTTCACTTCGCTTTCATACTGTTTTCTGCAATCTACAAATACACAGTCTTTTGAAATAATACATTTATTTATCAATTCCTTTCTTTTTACAATAGTCTCTTTTTTATAATTATAAGAATATAGAAGTATCAAGCATGATGTGTCTATAACATTTGATAAATAACTTGTAAGTCTTTCAGCATCAGCAGCTTTCATTTTGTTAACGCCTTTAACGATAACAATTCTAATCTCACTTAAAAATGGAAGAGTCCAAACAGCATTTAAAATATCCCCTGCGGACGATTCTGCAGCATAAAAAATCTCTTTATTTAAATTATTTGCAGCAATAAGATTCTCCGTTTTATCAAGACACGCGCTGACAAGATAAGACTCTTCGCCTGCAAACAGATAAACCGGAGATATTTTTTTAGAAGATATTAGCTTATTAAAATCTTGTACTTTTAAAATAGGCATTAGTTAATCCAAGTAATAAAAACGAGATGTCAAATTAAGTTCACAATGACAGCACAAACAGCTACTTAGAAGTATCTTTTGAGTTTAAGCGACGACTTGCGGCCACGGTTGAAGCGACACAAAACAAGTATTTTTATAGTTGTTCCTTAAAAAAGAAGTACAACTTAAGCGTATAAGGGCTTGGAAGATCGTCTTATAGAGCCTTTGAGCTAAAAGCCCAAAGTGATTATAAGATTTTCAACGCCACAAGGTAAAAGCTCAAGGTACGGGTGCAAGGTTGCTGGTGCGTAAACATTCGTTTACAGTATGCAAACATTTGAAAGCAAGAAGCTAATACCAAAAAGTAAGCGCAAAATGCCAAAAGCCTTATGCGCTCAAATTTGTAGGCATCGACATATCAAAAGACAAAAACTAGACGTTTATGAAACAAAAAAGAACGCTTACGCAGGAACTTTCTTTTCGGACCCACTGGTTACAGACTTAAACTCTTTAACTACACTCCTTACAATCTTTTTTGACATTTTTTCCCAAACAAGCTGCCTAGCTTCTTCTTCAGTCATACCATCACCCACTGCATCAGCGCTGTTTTTACTTGAGTCTTCATAAGTTTCGGTGCCTTCCATGTCATGTTTAGCCCACAAGGTAGCATTATTATTCTTATCAATCAACGAGACGTCAGCTATAACCAAAAGTTTATATTTTCCAGGCGTCGTATGAGGCTTCAGAGTATATTTGATAATTGTAACCATAATAATACCATCAGCTTCTGCTTCGTTATCTACTAAAGAGAGTCTCCCGGTTCCCATTATCTCGTTCATAACTTCATTCGTAAATTTTACTTCAAGACTAGGCTGATTAGTATTATTTATAAACGGTTTTACATATACTTTTTTAACATTTGTAAATTTTGCTTTAAGACCAGGCTGATTAGTATTATTTATCAACGGTTTTACATATACTTTTTTAACATTCTTAGGCCCGGGCGATACTTGTCCAGCGGAATTGGGAACGGATGTACAAGATACCAAAGACGTTAAAAGAAGCGCAAACAAAGATAAAACTACTCTAGATTGTTTCATTTAATCCTCCATTATTTTACAACTATTGTAACTATTTTATTTTTAACATATATAAATTTTACTACATGCTTATTTTTTAAATAAGCCATAACTTTGTTATCTGAATTGATAATATTCTTAACTTCATTTTCCAAAGCGTCTGCCGAAACCACTATTTTGCCTTTTAGTTTTCCATTTATCTGCACAGGAAGCTCTATAGATGACTCTTTTATCATATTCTCATCAAAATCCGGCCATGCATAAGCAGATACGCATTCTTTATACCCTAGTCTTTCCCATATTTCTTCACAAATATGAGGCGCAAAAGGAACCATCAAAAGAACTACAACCTTATACACTTCAAGAGAGACGCCATTATCATTTGAATGATATTTGTAAGCATATAAAGAATTAACCAACTCCATAATAGAAGATATCGCGGTATTGAACTGAAATTCTCTTTCTATACCCTCGGTAACCTTCTTTATTGTCTGATGCATTATCCTTAAAAGATCTTTTACGTCTTTTTCAGAGGCGATAGCGTCAGATTTTGTATTAACTACACCAATAAGACGCCATACTCTGTTGATAAATCGCCAGCATCCCTCAACTCCGTCAGAGGACCAATCTAATTGTTTTTGAGGTGGAGCCGCAAAAAGAATAAAAAGTCTTGTAGTATCCGCGCCGTACTCTTTGATAATTTCATCAGGACTTACAGCATTCCCCCTTGATTTTGACATAACGCTTCCGTCTAATGTTACCATGCCTTGTGTTAAAAGATTTGTAAACGGTTCATCGTGTTTTACAAGACCTAAATCTCTCATAACTTTATACAAAAATCTTGAATATATTAAATGCATGCACGCATGTTCTACCCCCCCAATATAGCGATCTACAGGCGCCCAATAGTTTAATTTTGCACCGTCAAAAATGGCATTGTTGTTATGAACGTCGCAGTATCTTGCGTAGTACCACGAAGAATCTATAAACGTATCCATTGTATCGGTTTCTCTTTTTGCGTCTGCGCCACATTTTGGGCATTTTACATTTACAAAAGTTTTGCTTGACTTTAACGGCGATTCACCTTCTCCTGTAAACTCAACATCTTCGGGAAGAAACACTGGCAAATCTTTTTCAGACACAGCGACAATACCGCATTTTTCACAATGAATCATTGGTATAGGCGTTCCCCAGCATCTTTGTCTGGATATAAGCCAGTCTTTAAGTTTAAAATTTATTGTTTTTTTACCAAAACCCTGTTTAGCAACCCACTGGGAAACTATATCAAAAGCTTCCGTGGATTTTATTCCATTAAACTGTCCTGAATTTACAAGAATACCCTCGCCTTCGTAGACATGCTGTTCGACAGGTGCGGGACTGTCTCCTTTTATAACCTCTACAATGGGAATATTGTATTTTTTTGCAAATTCCCAGTCTCTCTGATCATGCGCAGGCACTGCCATAATGGCACCGGTACCATATACTGTTAAAACATAATCTGCCATAAAAACAGGAATCTTCCCCCCTGTAGCAGGATTTATTGCATTAATACCTTCAAGTTTTACACCGGTTTTTTCTTTACACGAGGATCTTTCTATATTTGATTTCCTACTGCTTGCAAGCGCATATTGCGCAACTTTGTCATAATTTGCAATTTGTGACTTCATTTCGTTTATAATTTCGTGCTCAGGGGCTATAACCATAAAAGCCACGCCAAAAAGAGTATCTGGCCTTGTTGTAAATACTTTTAACTTCTTATTTGTCCCTGACAACGCAAAATCAATTTCCTCGCCAAAAGATTTTCCTATCCAATTTTTCTGCATAGATAGAACCTGCTCAGGCCAACCGCCAAGCTGCTTATGTTCTTCTAAAAGTTCATCGGAATAATCTGTAATTTTTATAAACCACTGTTCTAAATCTCTGTGCTCAGTGCGACTGTCGCATCTCCAGCACATGCCGCCTGACACCTGCTCGTTTGCAAGAACAGTTTTACATGACGGGCACCAATTTACATTCGCGCTTTTTCTAAAAACCAATCCCTTTTCCCACATCTTTATAAACAACCATTGGCTCCACCTATAATATTCCGGATCGCAAGTCGCTATTTCTCTACTCCAGTCGTAAGACATGCCCAAAGCTTTTAACTGATCTCTCATACGGGCAATATTTTGCTTTGTCCATTTTGCCGGATGAATTTTATTTTTTATAGCGGCGTTTTCGGCAGGAAGACCAAAAGCATCCCAACCAATAGGATGCAAAACATTTTTGCCCTTCATCTTATGGAAACGGGCAAAAACATCTCCAATACAATAATTTCTCACATGCCCCATATGTAAATTACCAGATGGATAAGGAAGCATTTCAAGACAATAGTACTTTTCTTTGCTCAAATCTTCCCTACTTTCAAAAGTTTTACTTTCCATCCATATTTTTTGCCATTTCTTTTCTACTTCAGAGTGATTGTATTCTACCATTTTTTCCTCTAGGATTTATCTAAAACTCCTGTCAAGTCGCTATCAATATTACTCTATTTCTGTTTAAGTATCCAGTGTCGCCTTCTGCGGCAAGATGCTCCAAATACAACAAGCACAGCAAACACAAATCCCAAATGATTGCTTTTTCATTGCAAGAATAACAAAATTTTACATTCCAAGTTTCTTCTTAAGATCCGTTAAATAATCTCTTAATTCACGCGGTATCTTATCGCCAAATTTGGAATAAAACTCCTCTATCATTACAACCTCTTTTTTCCAATCTTCTTTGTCTACTTTTAACAGCTTTTCCATCGTTTCTTTTTTTATATCCAACCCGCTTAAATCTATGGCATTGTCTTGGGGGAACAATCCTATTTCAGACTCCACAGCCCCTGTTTTGCCTTCAATTCTATCTATCATCCACTTTATAACTCTAGAATTATCTCTAAATCCCGGCCACATAAATTTATCATTCTCATCTTTTCTAAACCAGTTTACCATAAATATTTTTGGAAGTTTTTTTGCTTTTTTGCCCATATTAAGCCAATGCTGCAAATAGTCACCCATATTGTACCCGCAAAAAGGAAGCATAGCCATAGGGTCTCGTCTTACATTTCCAACCTGCCCGCTTGAAGCCGCTGTAGTTTCAGAGCCTATTATTGATGCCGTAAAAACACCGCTGTCCCAGTCTTTTGATTCATATACAAGAGGTATTGTGCTCTTTCTGCGTCCGCCAAAAATTATCCCCGAAATAGGAACGCCGTTGGGATTATCATACTCTGGCGAAAGAGTAGGGCAGTTATAAATTGAAACTGTAAACCTTGAATTTGGATGCTCCGCAGATTTACCTGAATTTTTATCATATTTTTGTCCCTGCCAATCGGTTAAATCCGAGGGAGCTTCATCAGAAACGCCTTCCCACCACGGAGTATTATTACTATTATCAATCGCAGTATTTGTAAACAATGTCGGGAAAAATTTGTCGTTCTTAAGCGTTTCCATCATAACAGGATTTGTCTTATAACCGGTTCCCGGAGCAACTCCAAAAAAACCAGCTTCAGGGTTAATCGCGTACAGCTGCCCATCATCACCGATATTAATCCAAGCTATATCATCCCCTAAAGTCCAAACTTTATACCCTTTCAACACAGGTTCTAGCAGAGCAAGATTTGTCTTGCCACACGCAGAAGGAAAAGCGCCAAGAAAATACATTACCTTGCCACTTGGAGTCTGAACCCCTATAACAATCATATGCTCAGCAAGCCACCCTTCCTGATAACCTAAATACGAACCGATTCTAAGAGAATAACACTTCTTACCAAGCAAAGCATTACCGCCATATCCTGATCCAAAACTCATAACAAGATTTTCTTGAGGGAAATGCATAATAAATCTTCTATCCGGATTTACGTCTCCAATTGAGTGAATTCCTCTAAAAAAGTCGGAAGAGCTAGCAATTCTTTCAACGGCTTGCTTACCTACTCTGGACATAATTCTCATACTTAAAGCAACATAGACTGAATCGGTAACCTGAACACAGTTTTTTGCATATTTTGACTTTGGATTTCCCATAACAAACGGAATTACATACATCTTTCTTCCTTTCATTGCTCCTTTGAAAAGCCCTGTCATTTTCTCTTTCGCTTCTATTGGTTCCATCCAGTTATTATTTGGACCGGCTTGTTCTTTTGTATGGGTACATACAAAAGTTAAATGTTCTGTACGGGCAACATCGTTAGGGTTTGAACGATGATAATATGAGTTTGGATATTCTTGACTATTGAGTTTTTTTAAAACAATTTTCCCGTCAACTTCAGATTTTTCAGCAACAGCTACCAATTTTTCGGCTTCTTCCTGAGAACCGTCCAATATATAGATTTCATTCGGCAAAAGAAGATCCTGCATTTCTTTAACAAACAATTCCATTGGTGTTGCCATTTTTACACTCCTTGATAAATATAGATATTTAAACTTACAAACCTGCAAAATAGACAACCACCACGCTCAAATATGTCGAATCTTTCCCTATTCACCTTATATCTTTCATACATTTGTCAATATGTTTACCAATCTCTCATAAGCTTCGTTAAGTAGTTTGAACGCCTCAGTTGATTCAGAACTGCCACTGTTTTGTCAGGATGATATTTCAAAGCCTGCTTTCTGTAAGCACGATTAACACCATCTAAAGTCACGTTTGCTTCAGTTTTATCTATTTCAATTATTCTAAGTGTCTCCGTCGTTACCTTATCCTCCCCCTGCTCCTACTGGCTCCCTCCACAGATGATCGCGCAGCTGCTGCTCCAATCCCTGCTGTTGCTGCAGCTGTTGTTGCTCCTGCTGCTGCCGTTCCCGCTCCTGCCGTTCCAGCCACTCCCTGCTGCCATACCGCGTGTACTGTCGCTGCTCCCGCTGCTGCTGTTCCCACCGTTCCCGCTCCCTTTCCCGTTCCTGCCGTTCCCGCTCCAGCCGTCGCTGTTCCTGCTGCAATACCTTCCCGTAACCCTTCAGCCATTCCTTCCCATCATCCGAGTCTTTCAGCCACTTCCGCCCGTCAGGCAATTTCAGCCACTCCTGCCCGTGATCCTTCAAACTCAGCCACCACCACCCGTCAGGCGATTTCAGCCACTCCTTCCCGCCCTCAGACTTCAGCCACTCCTTTCCACCATCCGACCTCAGCCACTCCTTCCCGTCAGGCGATCCCAGCCACCTATGTCCGTCTCTCGACCTCAGCCACTCCCACCCGTCATCCTTCAAGCTCAGCCATAGCTGCCCGTCAGGCAATTTCAGCCACTCCTTCCCCTTCCCGCCATCCGATTTCAGCCACTCCTTCCCACCATCCGAGTACCTCAGCCAATCCCGCCCGTCATTCTCAGACTTCAGCCAATCCCGCCCGTCAGGCGAGTTCAGCCACTCCTTTCCGTCGTCATCCGAGTACTTCAGCCACTTCCGCCCGTCATTCTCAGACTTCAGCCACCCTTTTCCGTCAGGCGATTTCAGCCACTCCTTCCCGTCAGGCGAGAGCGAGTCCCGCCGCCACTCCCACCTCAGCCACTCCTACCCGTCATCCTTCGACCTCAGCCACTCCTTCCCGTCATCCGACCTCAGCCACTCCTTCCCGCTAGGCAATTTCAGCCACTCCTTCCCGTCAGGCGATTTCAGCCACTCCTTCCCGTCAGGCGATTTCAGCCACTCCTTCCCGTCAGACAATTTCAGCCACTCCTTCCCGTCAGACAATTTCAGCCACTCCAATCCGCCATGATCTGCCAGGAATTTCCGAACACAATCTGCTGTAAGCTCCGGCTCTTTTTCTCTTGCTCTTTGCGCTTCTTTTATTTCTTCTATTCTCTCTGGAGTAGCTGTAAGCTCCGGCTCTTTTTCTCTTGCTCTTTGCGCTTCTTTTATTTCTTCTATTCTCTCTGGAGTAGCGGTCCTTCTGTTTACAAGGGAAGCGTTCTTTTTATCGCACGAACTTAAAGCAAAACTAAATGCAACAAACATGCTTAATATTGCTTTTAGTTTCATCGTTGCTTTACTTTTCCGCTAGTAGCTTTTATTTTTTTCACAATGCTCCTCCCTTAGGTAATAATTACTTGCCTTCATGATGTTTTCGTTATGTTATCATTTTTATGTTATTTTCGTTTGCATAGTTATTGTAGCATCACGACAAACGCACAAAAACTTTTGCTATGGTCAACTAAAAATTTTCTTAAAAAAGCTTTCATTTTGATATTTAGCATCACTTGGAATTTCACCCATAGATTTCGAATACTCAAAAAGAGCGCGTTTTTGCGCATCATTCATAGATTTTGGCACAGAAATATTTATTTTAACGTAAAGATCTCCCCTGCTCTTTCTGCCAAGAATAGGAAAACCCTGTTCTCGTACTCTTAAAGTTATTCCGGGTTGAGTTCCGGCAGGAATTTTCACCTTTACATGTCCTTCTAAAACAGAAACATCATATTCCATTCCTATTGCGGCTTGCGAAAAAGAAACAGAAATTTCAGTATATAAATCATCACCGTTTCTTCTAAAGCCCGCAGACTGTTTCATATGAACTACAACGTACAAATCACCTGACGGGGCTCCGTTAGCGCCCGCATTGCCTGAACCTGAGACTTTCAAAGAAGTTCCCTCATCAACTCCCATCGGAATTTTTACTTTGACAGTTTTTCTCTTTTTTACAGTACCTGCTCCTCTACATTCAGCGCAAGGGTTGCTTATGAAGGATTGCTTATGTTTCAAGTGTCAAGCATAAAATACCTTTATTGTTAAACTATTGCCCCACAGCTTGCTGTGGGGGACCGCTTGTAGTACAATTAGGCTATGGAAACGCTTAAAATGTGGACAGCAAGCGCATATAAGATACACTATCATTTTGTAACGCCCATAAGTACAAGAAAAGCTATTATTTGGGAATTTAGAGCGTTGTAATAGCCTAATTCAAATAACAAAAGAAATTTGGTAACGCTTGCGAAAATAGAGTTTGAGCAAGAAAAATTACAGCTCTTCAATTTCCTCCGCTGATACCGCGTGTCTTGCTTGTGCGGAGGTTTACTCATCAAAATAAAATTGCAAAAACGTGTTAAAAAATATAAAAAACCAAAAAAAATACCACGGACAAACATCAAAATTTTAGTTTCCACAACCAAAAATCTAAAGCAACACCTACAGCATAAGCGCTTGCAACGCAGTTTTACAAAACTATGCCCAAATTGTTTTTTCTTCTTTTTCTAACACAACCTTTTTTGTAGGATATATCGATTTAACTATTTCTTCTGGTTCAAACCACAACTCAATCTCTCTTTTGGCTTCTGAAGAATCAGAAGAGCAATGGATAACGTTTTCGTATATGCCATGTGTCGTTATTCTTCCGTATGCGCCTCTAATTGAAACAGGGTCTGCTTCTTCAGGATTTGTTGCGCCTGCAATTTTTCTCATTTTTGAAATTGCATCTTCGCCCTGATATACAAGCGCTAACACTCTGTTCCAAGGTTCTCCATATATTTTGCCCTGAATATAATCTACAAGTTCGCTAAAGAACGGCTTATCTCTAAGCTGGTAATAATGCTCTTCTGCCAACTTCTCGCTTACTTTAAGCACTTTTGCGCCTATAATAACCATTCTTACTTCCGAAAGCTTAGTTAAAATATTTCCCGTTAAAGATTTTTTAATTCCATCCGGTTTAATCAAAATCAAAAGTTGTTCAATTGCCATCATTTTCTCCATTGCTAAAATTAATTCTTTTTTTACGAAGTCTATAATATCTTGCCCCTATACCGAGTATTCCTGAAAGAGCGTATAAACTAAACACTATAAAAATAATATTCTGCGGAAATGCAATAACAAGAAGTATCATAGTAACTAATAAAACTAAAATCCTGAACGTTTTAGGCTTTGAAAGTTTCATTTTTTTAAATGAGAAATACTGAATATTTGAAACTTCAAGCAAAGACAAAACTACCATCACAGCAGGCATAAACTTAAAAAATGTAGGCATGTTGTTCATCAAAAGAGGTATTGTCTTAACAGTTAAAGACTGTCCCGAATATACATCAAAAAACAACCCATAGCTCAACACAAAAGATACCAAAAGTCCTGCTGAAGCAGGCACTGGCAACCCCATAAAACAACTATGCGCTGCTCCACCTTTTGTCGCGACATTAAATTTTGCAAGTCTCAAAGCGCTACATAAAACAAATAAAATGGCAATCGTTATGCCAACCTTGCCAATGCTATTTAAAACAAGTTGATACATCATAACTGATGGTGCAATTCCAAAAGATACCAAATCGCTTAATGAATCTAGCTGAACTCCAAATTCACTTGTCGTCTTTGTAATTCTTGCTACTCTTCCGTCCAGCGCGTCAAAAGCTATAGCAAGAATAATAAGCCACGCCGCTTTCGAAAGGTTTTCGCCTATTGATGCTAGTATCGACAGACAACCACAAGACATGTTTCCACATGTAAAAAGACTGGGTATTATATAAATACCTTTTTTTAATTTTCCGTCCATACAAGTTCCTTACTTACTTACTTAGAGTTGCAAAAACTGTCACTCCGGATACTACTTTATCACCTTGTTTTACTTTAATGTCAACATTCTTAGGCATGTGTAAATCTACCTGAGAACTAAATTTTATTACCCCTATTTTATCTCCAGTATTTAAAACATCTCCCTGCTTTACCCATAAAACGCATCTTCTCGCAAGAATTCCGGCAATCTGCTTTACAAGATATTTGCCGTTTTCATTTTCTATTGTTACAACGTTTTGTTCGTTTACTATATGCGCCTGAGGTTCCATGGCTTTTAAAAATTTGCCAGGTTTATGCTCAACACTAATCACCCTACCGGAAATAGGAGAACGCTGCAAGTGCACATCTAAAACAGACAAAAAGACTCTAATAACTTTTTCTGTTCTTTTTTCGCTTACTTCCAAAACAGTACCGTTGCACGGGGAAAGAATAAATCCATCGCCCTTTGTTATTTTTACTTTAGGATCTCTAAAAAAATATAAACAAAATAACGAGATCAAGATAAACAAAGTCCCCAATATACTTGATACTCTTCCAAAACCTGCGATAATTAACCCTAACCCCAGACCAAGCGGAATTGCAATAAACGGATATCCTTCTTTCACTATTTGCATATCGACATTCCTTTCACGGGAAGAATACATAGATTTTACTAAAAATTGCTTCTTAAAAACAAGTACGTATGAAGGTAAAAACAGAACAAACACATGAAAAAAGTTTCTTTAGGCAACTGATTTTAGACTCAAAGCAAATTTTATAGGCTGCAGTTTGGTATTGCGCCTTGCGACAATGAACCTCCGCACAGCAAGACGCGCGGTATCAGCGGAGGAAATTGAAGAGCTGTAATTATTCTTGCTCAAACTCTATGTTCGCAAGCGTTACCAAATTTCTTTTGTTATTTGAATTAGGCTATTACAACGCTCTAAATTCCCAAATATAGCTTCTCTTATACTTATGGGCGTACAAAAGATAGTGTATCTCTTATATGCACTATATACTGTCTGTCTTTCAAGCGTTTCCATAGCCTAATTGTACTACAAGCGGTTCCACGCAGCTTGCTGCGGGGCAATAGTTTAACAATCAAAAATCAAAGGAGCTTTCGTGCATTTGTCGTGTACGTGGGACAGCTTTATTGCTTTATGTTATAATGTTGCTGGATATGAAAAATATAGCTATACCGAAAAGATACAAGTCGATAATCGATAAAATTATCACAACGGCAAAAGAAAATAATTTTGACACGTATGTCGTTGGTGGTTTTGTAAGAGACCTGTTTATTGACAGAGAACCAAAAGATTTAGATATTATGGTCTGCACTAAAAAAGATAGTGCTGACAGACGCTTAGCTGGAATAAATTTTTCTAAAATTCTTGCAAACAAATATAACCTTAGTGAACCTGTGATTTTTGAGAGATTTGGCACATCAAAACTGTTTATAGACAATGAAGAAGTAGAATTTGTAATGCCCAGAAAAGAATATTACGATTCAAATTCCAGAAATCCTGACACTCAAGATAGCTTCTCACTCAAACAAGACGCTTTAAGGCGTGATTTTACTATAAATGCCTTGTTTTTGAGGCTGAGCGATATGAAAGTTCTTGATATTACTAGACAAGGACTCAATGACATCCAAAACAAAATTGTAAGGGTAACAGATACACCATGTGCTGAAATAATATTTAAGCAGGATCCTTTGAGAATATTACGTGCTGTGCGACAAAGTTTACAATTAAATTTTAGTATCGAATGCAAAACTTATAATGCTATGCAGGTTTCCGCTTCGCGTATAAAAATTGTATCTTCTGAACGAGTAAGAGATGAGCTAGATAAAATATTGGTTGAAGAAAACCCGTCAAGAGCATTTATGGTGATGGATAATATTGATTTGTTAATTGAAATTCTACCTGAAGTTTCAAGATTAAAAAATTTGGAACAGCCTTTAAAATATCATATTGACGATGTATTTACGCATAGTTTAAAAGTTTTAGATAGAGCTAGGAACGATATTATTTTAAGGATGGCTGCTTTACTTCATGATACGGGCAAATATGCGACATATAAAAAAGATGACAATAAAATTTCTTTTTACGGGCACGATACCAAAAGCGCTCAAGAAACGGAATCTATTTTAAAAAGATTAAAATATTCAAAAGAATTTATACAGAAAACTGTATCTGTTGTAAAAAACCATATGTATCCTCGAATGTATACAGATAACTGGACAGACACTGCAATCCGCAGGTTTGTTAAAAGGTGTGGTAACGAACTTGATGCAATAATGGAACTTTCAAAAGCAGATTACGGACAAGAAGAAGATGGCAGCGATAAAAAACTTATTGAATTAAACAATCGAATTGAAGATTTAAAATCTAAAAATATGCTCTACATTAAGCCCAAATTACTTTCCGGCAAGGAGCTGATGATGGCACTTAACAAACCTGCTGGGAAATGGATACAAGAAGCAAAGAATAAAATAGAAGAAATGCAGATTAAAAACCCCGCCCTCACAAAAGAAGAGATTCTTGAAACTATAAAAATAAAGTGAATAGGCGTTGATATGTCTGAAGAAAAAGATAAATTTCAAACATCGTCTCAAATTAAAAACAAAGAACCCATCGCAGAAATCGACGGTATAGGTTTTGATAAAGTTAAAAAAGGAAAAATTGAACATAGTAATTATGATGTCGAAGGGATGTTTATCGGAGCAGTAGCAGGTTTTATTGTAGGTATAATAATTTCTTTTAATATTATTTTCGCAACGGAAATAGGTATATTTGTAGGACTTGCCGTAGGAACAATGCTAAAAAAGCAAGCAAAAGAAGAATAAAAGCACATAGGTATAGATGGACTTCTTATCCGATGCTTGCTTGTGTAATCAATTGCAGGTGTTGTTTGGCTGCTTTGAGCTTTGGTGTGCACAAACTCTTGACGTTTTTATTAGTAATATGCAAGAATACACCCCATGTATACATAAAGCTTGAAATTTTAGAAAAGAAATATTACTATCCTTTCAAGAGTAGTTAGAATTCGTTGTACCCTTTAGAAACTTGTTACTTTTGAGAAGTGCAAGATTGGCTTACAACTAGCCCAAGCAATATTTAAAAAAGGAAGGATGTAAAAAATCATTATGATAAAACAATGTTAAGACTAACATTCAATCCTTTTGTCTCAAGACAACTTTATGAAAGAAAAGCTTTTTTAAGAAATCCGCAATGTTATAGAATTAAAAACCCAACAGCGTTTAAATTTTTAATGAGTTACGATAAGAAGATCTTCATGGGCAACAAACTTAAACTCACTCTTAAAGAAGTAACTGAATATTTACAAATTGAATACAAAAGGACAGATCATATAGTCAAGGCCTTCAAAAGAGCTTTTAGAGAATTAAATGAATACGAGCTTAATAAACATTATAACTTGAAAGTAGAATTAACCAAAGAGAATAAACAATATTTTGTCACAGCCAAGCGTAGCCCAAAAAACAAACAGATTAACGCATCGTTAGCATTGTTAGCTTAGTTTCAGCGTTTAAAAGCCCGCAAAGGCCTAATTTGTTATTTTTAGACTTTTTAGCAGCCACAACACAAGGTTTGATGAAATACAGGCCTTAAAATTGCTTACTAACTGTCGCGATACCTGCTAATTACAACTGGAAAATAGCAGGAGAAATCAATGAAAAAGAAAAAAGCAAGATTGTCAATCTCACTTGTTTTATTTGGTCTTGCGTTAAGTTCGTGCGATAAAAAGAACGCTTTCCTTGTCAACAGAAGGACTGCTACTCCAGCGAAACAGGAAGAAGTCAAAGAAAGAAGAAGAGTAAGACAGGAGAGAGAGCAACGGGAAGCACAGGAAGCGTTAGAAACACTGGGAAGAGTGCAGGAAGCGCTGAGAAAAGCGCAGGAAGAGCTGAGAGAAGCTCAGGAAGCAGCGAAAGCGCGACGAGCGCGGATAGAGCAAGAAGCGCAGGAGCGGGGGGGGGGGGGGGGGGGGGGGGGGGGGGGGGGGGGGGGGGGGGGGGGGGGGGGGGGGGGGGGGGGGGGGGGGGGGGAGGGGGGGGGGGGGGGGGGGGGGGGGGGGGGGGGGGGGGGGGGGGGGGGGGGGGGGGGGGGGGGGTGGTGGAAGTGCGGTGGATAGGAGGATGGGAGGACTTGGAGAGTCTAGAGCGAGAAGTGTATAATACGCAAAGAGTGCAGGAAGCGCTGAGAAGAGCGCGGGAAGCACTGAGAAGAGCGCCGGGAACACAGGAAACGTTGAGAATAGCATATGAAGCGCAGCGGGAACTGCAAAGAACACTGTGGTGGCAGGTCAACATGACGACGAGTTTAAGTCATATAATAAACCCAAGACTGGAAAACGAGGAAAGCAATGCGAGGCGGGAAATGGCGCGGCGAGTGCTGAGAAGAGATGTGCAAACGCAAAAATTGGTGAGAAAAGCGCAGGAAGCGCTAGAAGTGCTGGGAGCGCCGAAGTGCGAAGAAAGCCGGTGGCCGTGTTGTTAGTGCTGGGAGCGCCGAAAGCGTGGGAAGAACGCCCGTGGCATGGAATTGTTGAACTGAGAGCGTAGGAAGTGCAGGAAGTGCAGGAAATACTGGGAAGAGTGCAGGAAGCGCTGAGAAGAGTGCAGGAAGTGCAGCAGAGTGCAGCAGGAAGAAGCGCAGGTAGCGCTGGGAAGAGTGCAGGAAGCGCTGAGAAGAGTGCAGGAAGTGCAGCAGAGTGCAGCAGGAAGAAGCGCAGGTAGCGCTGGAAAGAGTGTTGGAAGCGCTAAGAAGAGTGCAGGAAGAAGCATAGACTAACGCAGGATGAGCGGGCAAAGAAACAAAAAGAGTGGCAAGAGCAAAAGAATCAGGAAAAGCGGAAAAGAGTTGAAAGTGCTGATGAAAAAGTTGAAGAGAAAGCTGACAGAGCAGGCAGGGCGGATGGGAGGAAAGCTGGGAGAATAGAAGAGAGAGTTGGGCAAGACAGCGGCGTAGAGAGCCAGACAGAATGGGAAAGAGTGCGGGCGCTGGAAGAAATATATGAGTTTTGAGAGCATTTAAAAAGGTGTTAGACTGGGCAGAGAAAACGACCCGCATTTGTTAAAACAAACCCCCAGATCTTATATTACTTGGAACGATAAAGAAGATTATAATAAAACAATGTAAGGATGTTTTAAAGAGAATAAAAATGAAAAAATTGTAAGTTTTCTTGTTTTGTCTTTGTCTTTTTCTGTCGCAAGTTGTGTGTCAGTCAACAAGTATGTGGACACTCAAATATGCCCAACTAATGCAGACAAAATAGAAGTATACTCAACGCAGCTTCCCAAAAAAGAGTACATAGAGCTAGCAGAAATCGAATCGCAAAAAGAAGACGCAATAACACTAAAAGAAGAAGCCGCTGAATTAGGAGCCAACGCGATAATTATGGCAAAAGCTAATAGCATTAACGCAAACACTATTGCACACTCCCAAAGCTAGAGTGTAGCAATCAAGTTTAAGAGTCCTTCTCTTTGAGTGAACTTGTAGTTGCGCTCTTTAGAGTGTCTTCTTGTAACAACAACACGACAACCACTAGCGACTTGGCGTGTAATTTAGCTTATTGCTCACGAATATATCTTCTTAAGATGAGAGAAAAAGGGCATAGTGGGTAAAAACTGCAGTGGCAACTGGTAAACAAAATATATCCTTCGTGCGTTTGTCATGATAAAAATAGGGTTGTTCATCAACGTCGCAAAGGGGTTTACACAATGTTGACTTCAGATTTAAAAATAATATCTGCTAATGTAAGAAAAGATATTATTAAAATGCTTGAATCGGCGGGTTCGGGACATCCGGGCGGAAGTTTATCTTCAGTTGAACTTGTAGTGTCGTTGTATTTTAAACACATGAAATTTAACCCAAAAGATGCAAATGATCCCGACAGGGATTATTTTATTTTATCAAAGGGGCATGTTTGTCCTGTTCTTTATGCGGCTTTGGCACAGCTTGAATGCTTCAACGCTGATGAGTTAAATACGTTAAGAAGAGTTGGAAGCAGACTTCAAGGCCACCCTGCAAAAGACAAAGAGCTACCCGGTATAGAAGTATCTACGGGTTCGTTGGGGTATGGTTTGTCAATTGGAGCAGGTATTGCCGCAGGTATGAAACAAGCGAAAAAAAGTAATAAGGTTTATGTTCTTATGGGAGATGGCGAGCAACAGGAGGGGAGTATTTGGGAAGCCGCAATGGCTGCTGCTCATTTTAAACTCGATAATCTTTGTGCGATTGTTGACAATAACGGCCTGCAGATAGACGGAGCAACAAAAGATGTAATGAACGTTGAATCTCTAACCGATAAATATAGATCTTTTGGTTGGAATGTTATAGAGATAGACGGACATAATCTTGAGAAAATTGATAAGGCATATACTCAGTTTAAAGCAGAGAAAGGAAAACCTACTGCAATAATAGCAAAAACTGTTAAAGGTAAGGGTGTTTCTTATATGGAAAATCTTGATGAGTGGCATGGTAAGATTCCGTCAAAAGAGTTAACTAAAAAGGCGCTTGAAGAAATCGATGCATCATTGAACTGAAATTAAAAGTTGCAATGAATACGCTAAGTTAGGAGATAAACATGGTAGAAGTTTTTGGAAATAAAGCTACAAGATTTGGTTTTGGCGAAGGTCTTGTTGAGCTTGGCAAAGAAAATACCAAAATTTTTGCTTTAGGCGCTGATACCACTACTTCAGTAGCTATAAATGGTTTTAAAGAAATGTTTCCTGACAGGTTTCTCAATGTAGGTATAGCTGAAACCAATTTGTTAGGTATGGCGGCAGGTCTTGCTGTTGCCGGTTTTATTCCATTCGTGTCAACTTACGGGGTATTTGCCTCAGGTAGACCATGGGAGCAAATAAGAACTACAATATGTTATTCAAGTTTGAATGTAAAAATAGGTGGGTCTCATTCAGGTCTTATGGCTGGTCCTGATGGCGCAACTCATCAAGCTCTGGAAGACATAGCCATAATGAGATGTCTCCCGAGAATGAAAGTTATAGTTCCTTGCGATTTAGTTGAAACCAAAAAAGCGGTTATAGCAAGCGCATACTCAGATGGTCCTGTATACATAAGGTACGGAAGAGAAAGTACCCCTATATTTACAAGAGACTCTACTCCTTTCGTAATGGGTAAGGCTAATGTTTTAAGAGATGGCAATGACGTCGCAATCATGGCGTGCGGTACTATGGTTTACGAATCTTTAATGGCGGCTGAAATTTTAGAGAAAAAAGGTATTAAAACAAAGGTCGTAAACGTTCATACAATTAAGCCTATAGATGAAGAAACAATAATTGCTACCGCAAAAGAATGCGGTGCGATAGTGACGGTTGAAGAACACCAGCTTTACGGCGGTTTTGGATCTGCCATAGCCGAAGTATTAGTCAAAAACTTTCCTGTTCCTGTTGAAATGGTTGGGGTTAAAGATAAATTTGGCGAATCCGGCAAAGCTATGGATTTAATGGCAAAATATGAGTTAAAAGATGTAAATATTGCAGATGCGGCTTTGAAAGTATTAAAAAGAAAATAACACACCAAAAAGAGTTATATCATGGTCAACTGACTTCTGTACTGGTAAACCGGCGTTTCTCGCCACACAGGTAAAGCGCGTAGGGGCTTTTTTTTGATCTCTGAATGTTACATGTCATGTGGTGCCAAGCAACAGTCATATGAAATTTGCTCTGAGTCTAAGATTAATCACCTCAAGAAACTTTTTTCATGCGTTTGTCGTGGCACTCGCCAAAAATAAGCGCAAGTATCAGACAAACTGACAAAGCAACAGAAACAATAGCGCAAATTACATGCAACGATACAAAACCGTATTAAATTAATTAAGCGCTTTTAAGACAGCCTTTCCGAATTTTTCTGCCACCTCAGGACCATTTGCGGTAATAATGTTGCCGTCAATTTCTATATCTGCTCCGGTGTATACAGCGCCGTTTTTTATTAAAGATTCTTTGCCATCAACAAACACTGTTGCTTTTTTACCTTTTAAAATACCGGCATTGGCAAGTATTACGCTTGCAATACATATAGCAGCTGTCGGTTTGCTTTGTTTGAAAAAATCATTTGCTAATTTTAAAGCATGAGGGTTGTTAAAAAATACACTAGCGCCACCGCCACCAATATATACTATTGCGTCAAAATCGTTAGCGTTTATACTATCAATTAAAAGATCGCTTGTTGTCTTAAAACCGAACCTTCCAGTAAGTTCTCCGGTTTTTGTGCTTGCAGTTATAACTTCAATTTCCGCATTTTCAAAAACCTTTTTTGGCTTATAGTATTCTTCATCCCTAAATACTTCAGGAGCAGTTATGAATATAACTCTTTTCATAAAAAACCTCTTATTTCCAATAACTACGCCTTTAAAAATTATGAGTCCCCCGATTTAGGCATTGCTATTTTCAAATTTTGATCGCGGCATCAAAAATTCTCTGATGTTTCCACGTGATAATAATCCTGATTTTTTGTATTTCGATACATTTTTACAATTTATACTAATTCTCCTTTTACAAAAAAGGGGGTTTGTTTTTGTTCTTATTTCCTTGAGAGGGAGGCCAATACCTCCTTCGAGAATTACTGCAGCAAGATGACAAAAGTTTTTAGAGAGATCTTGAAATATATTTTATTTTTTGCTTTTATCCCCTCCTCCTCTAATAAAAAGGAGGATTTCCTGCAATGTTTTCGTTTCTAAGGTAAAAACGGCTCATAATTTATTACATTTTCTCTACCAAACACCTCATCTCATATTAGGCTACGAACACTAACAGCCGAGTCAGGCATACCTAAAGCACTCATCAATGCAAAAATCTCAGGAATAAATAAACATTCTCCTTGTTTTCTACATTTCTCATGCTTATCATTGTGATGCGCCGAACCTAAAAAGTCAGAAAGTTTATCGGCAAGTATATTTCGTAATTCTTGATTTGGGGTTTTCCATAAATCTTTATCAACAATGCCAAGTTGTCCTGCATGATGTAAACATCTCACTACAGCATACAAAGCGCAATCTCCGGAAACATATGAATCTCTTGGCGATTTGTACCAAAAATGTCCAGGCACGTAGGTTATAGGAAGTATATTAGGACCATATGTCTCACTTTCTATTTCTTTTCTTATGGTCTTTTCTCTTTCTATAGGATCGACATTACTGGCACTTTCACTTTTAACATTATGACCATTATCAGAATCTTTTCTTTCCAACAACTTTTCATTTCTGGGACAGGCAGACAGCAAAAAACTTGACAATGTGATAAGTGATGTAAATAAAATTATTTTTTTCATAATGAACCTCTTTAAGCGGTTCCCCGCAGCAAGCTGTGGGGTATAGTTTAACAATCAACATTGATTCATTACGTTAGCTATGCTAATGCCGTATGCTCAACACATCAACGTTAGTCTAATTATAGCTGATCAGCTATAGTAATTTCAAGTCTTCCTCCTTCAACTTTTAATTATTTCTGGTAAAAACTAAACAATACTAAAATGCAACTTTACGCAAAAGTTGCTTTGGCAGTCTCAAACATTGTGCATAACATTGAAAAAAATTGTATAATGTGCGCGCTGGTGGATACTATGGATAACTTCGTAACCTTATTAACATAATTATGAGTATTAGCCTTTTTTAAATTTTGCTTGATAAATATAAATTTTTAAAGTTAACAACAACTTATCAACAATATACACAACATTACTATTAATAAGTGTGTCTTTCGAGAAAATTATGGAGGATGTAAATGAGAGTACTTTGTGGAAAAGAAGAATTGATGAAAGGGATACAAACCATATCTCCTATAGCATCTTCTAAAAGTACGCTCCCTGTGTTGTCTAATTTTCTATTCGAAGCAAAAGGAAATAAGATAAAACTTTCTTCTACTGATCTCGAAATGGCCATACAATGTTACATTAAAGGCGAAATTGTAGAAGAAGGAGGAATTACAATACCTATCAAAAGATCTGCGGATATTATCAAAGAATTATCAACAGAAAAAGAAATAGAGATTAAAGCAGATGAAACGAACCAAATAAACATAACGTCAGATAAATCAAAATTTAATTTTATGGGTATTTCACAAACAGAATACCCTATAATACCTGAATTTCCTAAAGAAAATAATTTCACTATTAAAAGAGGGCTTTTTGCTTCAATGCTTAAAAAGACAATTTTTGCTGTATCTAAAGACTCTCAGAGATATGTTTTAAACGGCGTATATCTTATTGTGGAAGATAATAAACTTAAAATAATAGCCACAGACGGCAGAAGACTGGCTTACATTTTTACGGACGAAATAGATACCGTAATAAAAGGCAAATCTATAATTCCTACAAAAGCTATAACCGATATACTCAGACTTCTTTCGTCCGATGTAAAAGCAGAAACCATAAAAATAGGTATTACAGATAATCAAATAGCTTTAGGTATTGAAGAAATAACATTTCTTTCAACTCTTATAGAAGGTATTTTTCCTAATTATGAGCAGGTAATACCTAAAACATTAGAATCTAAAGTAAAATTAAACGTAAAAGACACTCTTGTGGCAGTAAAACAGATGGCCCTTTTAACAAGCGATAAACTTTCATCAGACAGATCGACAGCAGTTAAGTTCTATTTTAATTCAAATCTCTTAAGAATTTCTGCCTCAGCTGCAGGTATTGGTTCAGGCGAGGTTGAACTTGAAACGGATTATGAAGGCGAATCTGTAGAAATTAACTTTAATCCTAATTTTATAAAAGAAGTTTTACAAAATATTGATGAAGAGTTTGCAATACTTGAATTTAAAGACTCTTTAAATCCTGCGGTAATAGTTCCAAAAACAAATAAAAACTACCTTTGTGTAGTAATGCCTATGAGGGTTTGATTATGGCTTGGACTCAGGCTGCGGAAACAATCAATTTATTAAGGAAAAAGCTTGGCTTGTATGAAGAGTTTTTTATTGTACAAAAAGTTTGGAAAAGAGAGGTTGGTATAGATTGTGTCGAAATTGCTGGCTATAAAAACGGTATTATTTTTACAAAAACTTTAAGTTCAGTTGCAAATTACGAGCTTACAGTACGTAAAAAAGAGATAATAAAAAAATTAAATCAGTATATTGGCAGTCCAAAAATAAAAAATATAAAAATAAAAATAGAGTAACGTCTTATAGTAAACTAACTTCTGTATTGAAATCTCTAGCTACCACGACTTGCAAACATCGCAATTCTGGTAAGGGGCAACTACGAGAGCGTTACTGTTCCTTGCACCTTGCATTACCTTGCAAAGACTCAAACGATTTAAAAGACATTAAAGAGTAAACCTAAATAACAAAGCAATCAAATGTTGTGTTTTAATTCGCTTGTCTTTGTTTTTGTAAAAGTCTAGTTATGTTGTAAGATTTTGCAACAAGTTGAAAAAACGCATACAATTTAGTATTAATATAAATGCATGTTACAAATCTGCAACTTCTAAAAGTTTAAATTAAACAGGAGGAAAAATCATGAAAAAAGCAAAAACCAGAAGAAGCAGACCGTGCGTGAAAAATGTATTAGCAATAATAGCAATGTTTACTTGCACTAGCATTTGTTTGGGAAATACAATAACACTGGACTCTTCTAATGCTAATGCTACTCGTGAACGGAATGTCGCTGCTAATTCTACTGATCCGAATGGAATCGTTCCAATTTCGCTAGACCCAAACAATAATACTTTGATTATCAAAGATGTAGCAGAAGTTAGTGGGGCAGCTGGTGCTTGTATTGGTCCTAATAGTACTTTTACATCGATGACAGGCAATAAAGTTATTGTAAACGGAGGCTATTTTAATGATGATAGAATTTTTGGCGCCTGTTCCCTCTCAGAAGGAAAAGTTGATGTTAAGGGTAATACAGTTGAAATTAATGCAGGAAACGATATAATAGGGAGTGTTTATGGCATAGGGAGTGTTTATGGCGGATGGACAAGAAATGGAGCAGCTTCTGGTAATAAAATATTTATAAAAAACAAAGTGAGAATTGGCGAGGATGTTTGTGGTGGTTGTACTGCTGGTGGCCATGGAGATGTTAAAAATAATGAGGTTACAATCACTGACGCAACTGTTGTCGAAGATGTTTCTGGCGGTTGTGTTGGCGGTAACGGAAACGCAGAAAAGAATGAGGTTACAACCACCAGCGCAACTGTTGCCGG
>BNVV01000001.1 GCA_025998355.1 Endomicrobiia bacterium | reverse complement strand
TAAAAGCCTTCTTTCGAAAAACTGACAAGTAACGCTAAACTTAAAATGCTTGCTATTGTTGCTGTTATGCGTAAATTATTACATTATTAACAATTGTTGTAAACAGTTTTACCTTGATAGGTCTTATATGAACGCCTAATTATACTTCCTTTTAAGGTCTTTTTATCAACTTTTTTCAAATGGGTTGATCTGTATCTGCCATGTATCTTATTGTCTTTTTGTCTTTCCTCCATAAATACATGTATTAAAATAAACTAAAACCGTTCCTTGTCCTATTATCGCTGTGCGTATTATTTGCTCACCTTTAATTTAACTACTACCAACGGTTATTGTATGTCTCTTTTTCTTCCCGCTTTTGCCATTTCGCTGTTTTTGAAGTCTTTGTATCACTATTCTGTAGCATCTATCACTGAACCTCTACACCTTCCTTTAATAATACCTATTCCCATCTAGTATTTTCCCCACTACTCATTAATACTTACTTCTTCTGCGTACCCTATGTCTATATCCACAACTTTTGCTGACATTGTAACTGTCTCAGGTCTAATAATATGTTCGGGTATTGCCTGAAGTATTCAAACATCATCCTTACAATATTCTCTGTACTCAATTTTCTCTTTACTCATCTCTCCCCCTTTTTCTTTTCTTACTCCTTGCTATCCTTACCGTTTTATCAAACGTCCCCTTCTTTACTCCCATTAATATTAAACCCATTCCACATCTGACCCGCCTGCTTTCTTTTTCTGTTTCATAGTACTTCTATTGTACTTTTATATGTTAGTTATGCAAGAGGTCTATTGTTGTCCAGCTGATGTTGTATGTTTTTTTGCTTGTCTTGCCACTGTTGCTGTCATAAGGTAAGGAGTAAGACAGCTAAAGTAGCTATTTCTCTGCTGTTAGCATAGTATTTTTTCACCAACAGAATCAGGATTAGACTTTCAATGGTAGTTTTATTGCCACTTTTAGACAAAGCACATACTCTTATGCTCTTGTTGGTGTTTTGCTTCCTTTTGTATACAAACAATTTATAAAGTGTCAGGTGCCATAAAATTTATATCAAATCTGTAGGCATGATCTCTATGCCTATAAGAGTCCCCCAGGATTGTTTAAAATCGTCAAGAAATATTGCAAGTTTTAGTATGTTTTCTCTTTCACCCTTGATAATTATATGTTTTCTGTAAATGTTATTTAATTTTGAAATATATGCCGAAACTGGCCCTAAAAGCTTAAGTCCTAATTTGTAACTTTTAACCAACTCTTCAAGAAAAGAAATTAATTTTTCAGAATCTTTGGCAGCTTTTTTTTCATCTTTATTCCTAATTGAAATTTTTGCAACATCACAGTAAGGTGGATAAAACAATTTTTTTCTCTGCTCTATCTCGACATTATAAAAAGACACAAAATCATGGTTTTTCGCGTGTTCTATAGCGTAGTGATTAGGAAGATTTGTTTGCACTATCACGGAGCCTCTAATATCTCCCCTGCCGCTGCGCCCTGCAACCTGAGTTATAAGCTGAAAGGTTTTTTCTACCGATTTAAATCCTGGGAGATACAAAGATGTATCCGCGTCTATGACGCACGCTAAACTTACTCTTGGAAAATCAAAACCTTTTGCTATCATTTGAGTCCCAAGTAATATATCGTATTCTTCATTTTTTATACCATTATAAGCTTTTTCATAATTTTCTTTTAAAGATGCCGTATCACCATCAAGTCTGAAAATTCTTGCGGTTTTAAAAAGTTTTTTAAGTTCATCTTCAACTTTTTGTGTTCCTGTGCCAAAAACCGTTACTTCTCTGCTTTTACATGCAGAACATGCTACAGGTAGAGATTTTATCTCTCCGCAATAATGACATTTCAACGAGTCTGGATTTCTATGAAAAACCATTGAAATTGAACATTTCGGACATTGATACACACTTGCGCATTTTCTACACATAATGACCGGAGAATATCCTCTGCGATTCAAAAATACTATAACCTGTTCTTTTCTTGATAAAGCTTTTGATATTGCGTCAACTGTTTCAGACAGCAACAAACTGGATTTAAAAAATCTGTTCTTAAGAGAAACAACTTTTACTTCTGGAAGTTCTTTCCCATCTATACGTTCGTTTAACTCTATTAAATTTGTCTTATTTTCAAGAGCATCTTTATAGCTTTCAAGGGATGGTGTAGCCGAGCCTAAAACTACAACCGCATTGTGATAATTGCCTCGCCATTTCGCTATTTCCCTAGCATCATAAGACGGTTTTTGTTCCTGCTTATAAGTATGTTCATGTTCTTCGTCTATAACTATAATCCCTAAATCTTCAAAAGGAGCAAAAACGGCAGATCTTGCTCCTATCATTATCTCTATATCGCCAGATTTTGCTTTTGAAAATAATTTATATTTTTCAATATTACTTATGCCGCTATGCCACACTCCTATTTTTGAACCAAATCTTTTTGTCATAACATATACAAATTGTGGCGTAAGAGAAATTTCAGGAATAAGCATTATGGCGGCTTTATTTTGTTTTAAAGCATATTCTATGGCATTTATATACACTTCCGTTTTGCCAGAAGCAGTTACGCCATGAAGAAGAAATGAGGCGTAAATATTCTTTTCAAGAGACTTGTTAATTAAATTAACAGCTTTGTTCTGGTCTATATTTAGAATGTGCCTTTCTTGCGCTATCTCTGTAGGTGTATTTTTAACTTTTGAAATTCTCTTAGGAGGTTTCATCGAGACAGAAATTATTGATGCAAGAGCTTCACCCAAAGAGCATACATAGTTCTTTGAAATATAATTCGCAAGTTCCATTGTTTCGCTAGTTATAAGAGAATCTCTGTCTATAATCTCAATAATACGTTTCAATTTTAAAGAATTGTTCTCCTCAATGTTTAGGGAGGAAATCGTATAACCGGTTAAAGTTCTTTTACCAAACTGAACTCTAACTCTTTTACCAACCACATATTCAGGATTTATAGATTCCGGAGGTAAGTAGTAGAAATTTTTATTTAAAGGAACAGGAATAGATACTTCTAAAACTATCATATTTCCCTTGTATCCAAAAAATGCATGACCTTCTTCATATCTTCCCATACAAATTTCTTTAAATTAGGATTCCTAAGAAGTGCTGCAGGATGATATGTAGGCATCAACTTTATACCTTTGTATTCCTTTACAAGTCCCCTTATTTGGCTGATAGGTTCTTTATTATTCAAAAGTCCCTTTGTGGAAGATGCCCCTAACGTTACAATAATTTTTGGTTTAATAATTTCAAGTTGCATATCTAGATAATTTCTGCAAACACTCATTTCTTCGGGAGTAGGAGGTCTGTCGTTTGCGCGTTTTTCAGAATTAGACGGATCAATCATAGGATGGCATTTAACTATATTTGCAATATAAACAGTTTCCCTTGTTTGCCCCATTGCTTCAATAATTTTCGTTAAAAGATGTCCGGCTTTGCCTATAAAAGGTTCTCCCTTATGATCTTCATCATACCCGGGGCCTTCCCCTACAAATATCAAATCTGCGCTTGGAGAACCTACTCCAAACACTGCGTTTAAACGGCTTTCGCCCAAAGGACACTTTTTACAAGAATTGATTTCTTCTCTCAACTTACCAAGTTCTTCTTTTGAATATAAAATTTCTGTAGAAAAAGTTTTTTGTTTTGTCGCCTGCAAAATGCTTTTTGATGCTTTGGTATCTGCAACAAGATATTTATAAATCTCGTTTTCGCCCCAGTCGCTATACTCTTTGAGAGATATTTTTACCAGATTTAATATTTTTAAATATTCGGATTGTTTCATTGATAATTTTTCTCGCAATAATTTTTTTATTTTTATTTTTTATTTCCAAAACAACATCTGCGCTTATAATCTTAACCGTAGTATTATCCGCTCCAAATGATTCTGTCCCGTTAGCAACTATCAAATCAAGATTTTTATTTTTCAATTTAGTTTTGGCATTATTTACCAGATGTTCAGTTTCAAGCGCAAACCCTACAACAACTTGATTTTTTTTATTTTTTCCACAATATCGAATAATGTCTGGATTTTGTTTAAGTTCTATTGATGATGTTAATGTATTTTTTTTTATTTTATGCTTGTAAGTTTTAAAAGGTCTGTAATCAGTGACAGCGGCGACACCTATAGTAACATCGGTTTTTTTAAAGATAGACTTTACTTCTTTAAACATTTCTAATGCTGTTGTAACTTTTATCAATCTTACATTTTTAGGATATATATTTACTGGACCTGAGATGAAAATTATTTCATATCCCTTTTTTAAAACAGCTTGGGCAAGAGCATTGCCCATTTTACCCGAAGATTCGTTGCTTATATATCTTACAGGATCAATGTATTCTTTCGTTGGCCCTGACAAAATTAGAAATGTGATTTTTTTTGACATTACTTGCAGCTTTCCTCTACGGCAGATACAATAACGTCAATTTTAGCAAGTTTTCCATCTCCAGGGTCGCCACAGGCAAGTATGCCTTTTTCCGGCATAATAAATTTATAGCCGTAACTTTTTAACGTTTCAATATTGGTTTGTGTAGCTTTATGGTTAAACATATTTGAGTTCATTGCTGGACATATTAAAACTTTAGCTTTAGAAGCAAGCACAGTACACGCAAGCAAATCATCAGATCTCCCACATGCGAGTCTTGCAATTATATCTGCTGTCGCGGGAACAATAATAAGCATATCCGCTTTTTTAGCTAAAGATATGTGATTTATTGACCACGTACACGCATCTAGAGTGTTAAACATGCTCGTGTATACTTTATTTTTTGATAGTGTCTGCAATGTAAGCAGCGTCACAAATTTAGAGCCACTTTTCGTTAAAATACATTCGACATTTGCTTTAAGCCTGATAAGCCGCCTTATAATATCGCAGCTTTTATATGCCGCAATACCGCCGCAAACACCCAAGACAATATTTTTATTCTCCAAAGTCATATTTTCCTCAAAATAAGTTTTACATTACAAAAAGCGCCAAACCTTTTTTGAGCGTATTGACTCAACTTTCAAGTTGCATTACTGCCATGTATATACGTTGCCTGTTGGGCAGCTGCCGCTGTTTAATGTTAATGTTTCTTGAAAATCAGCGCGCAAAGAAGGAGCAGAAGAGTTGTAATAAGACATCGTTACTGTTATCGGAGGAACTTTTTCTTCTTTAACGAAACGAGCGCCTGCAACTTCTACTACTATACAACAATCAGTATCGGCAAGATTATAATCACTACCTTGGCCACCACCAGCATTATTACGTATACAATCTTGATTATCAAAATCAAGAATCAGCCGAAAATGACCATCAATTACAGCATCTGTAAGGGATCCACCGCTGTCTGAACTATTTCTACGTCCGTAATAGCAGCCCTCATACATGATAAATGGTTTATTTTTTTTGTCATTGTATTCGATGTTGATGTAGCACTGGTGCCTGAGGTAATATGTTCGCTCAAGCCTAAATTGTAAGTTTTTTGTAATCTTTGCAATCAAATCTTTTCCTCGCTGCTGAGTAGCACTTAATGATGATTTTGTAATCTTTGCAATCAAATCTTTTCCTCGCTGCTGAGTATCACTTAATGATGATGATGACGACGAGTGTTTTTCACCAGTCTCAGATGTAGTTACAGACTTGCGCCTTCTGTTTACAAGTTTAGCATTCTTTTTATCGCATGAACTTAAGGCAAGGCTAAATGCAACAAATATGCTTAGTATTGCTTTTAATTTCATCGCTACCTCCTTTTTACCCATATCTTTTATTTTTGCAATATTTCTTCTAACATTGTTTTTGTTGCATGCAATCGGCTACATACGAGCGCGATCTGCCGCGGCAGTTACTTCATGATTTGTTTCTTTTTTCATTTTTTTACGTAATTCTTCTATTTTTTCATGAGTCGCAACATTTGCTACAACATCATTTAACGCTTTGTTTATAAGTTCTGCCTGTCCAAGCTTTCTAAAATCTTCATTTTGTTTGTTAACTTCAATCCATGCCAACGCAAGCATTACTATGTCGTATCGTCCCAATTGAGACGATAACACAGCCACTCCTAACTGCGCTTCTGTTAATAACATTTTTTTTGATCTCCTGTTGGTGCGATTTAATCAAAAATATTTCTGGTTCTTTTCAATTTTATATTCTAAAGATTTTATAATAGTCTTAACTGTATCTATAGTTTCATTTAGCTGTTTGTTTATAACCAAATATTCGTATTTGTTAAGATACTTAAGTTCTTTTTTTGCATTGTTTAAGCGTACGTTTATTATTTTTTTGCAATCTTTATCTCTTGCCGTCAATCTTTTTTCAAGAGTTTTAATATCAGGTGTCATTATAAAAATCATACATGCCTGCGGATACTGTTTTTTTATATTTATTCCGCCTTGAACATCAATTTCTAAGAGAATATTTCTTCTTGTCTTTAATACACTATCTAACAAATCTTTCGAAGTTCCGTAATAATTGCCGTGCACTTTTGCCCATTCAGCAAATTTCTTTTCTTCAATCATTTTTTTGAATTCAGATTCGTCAACAAAAAAATACTCTCTGCCGTTTTTCTCCCCTTGTCTTGGACATCTTGTTGTGTATGATATCGAATATACAATACTCCTGCTGCTTTTAACAATAGCGCTACACACACTAGTCTTGCCAGCCCCGGATGGAGCGGAGATAACGATTATACCACCCAAAGGCTTAGTATGGTTGTTTGATTTCTTATTCAAAATTAAAAGTCCTAGTAGACTAAAGAAAAAACCCGTCTTTGCAAGGTCTTTGCGTCGAATCAAAATCGTGTATAATCGAACTTAAAAGAACTCGGGGAGGCGGGACTTGAACCCACAGCCTCCTGCTCCCAAAGCAGGCGCGATAGCCAATTACGCTACTCCCCGATTACCTCATAAATTTTTTATAATTTCCCTAGCTTTTTGCAAAGCCTTTGCCCTATGACTTATGGAATTTTTCACTTCATAATCAAGCTCTGCAAAGGTTTTCTTTAACTCTGGAACATAAAAAACAGGATCGTACCCAAATCCATTGGATCCCTTAGCTTGCAAGGTTATTGTACCAGATATTTTTCCATCTGCCAAGTAAATTTTTCCGTCAGGACTTGAAATAGCAATTACCGTTCTAAAATTTGCCGTCCTTCTTTCTTTTGAAACACCTTCTAAAGCGTCAAGTAATTTTTTATTATTATCGTCATAAGAACACTCTTCTCCGGCATATCTTGCGCAATAAACACCGGGGCCTCCGTTTAAATAATCAACTTCTAAACCGGAATCATCGGCAATAACCCATTTTTTAAAGAAAACGGCAGCTTCTTTTGCTTTCTTTGCCGCGTTTTCTTCAAGAGTTTTTCCATCTTCTACAATCCTAGGATATCGAGAAAAAGAAGTCATCGATATAATTTCAATATCTAAATCTTTTAGTATCGATTTTATTTCTTCTACTTTATGAATATTGCCTGTAGCAATAACCATATCTTTTATCATTTTAAAATCCTATTTCATATGAATTTTCGGGCCATAGGCAACTTTAAGCGACCAAACAACAAAGATTAAAAACCTTCGTAAACGTAAGACAATTTAGGCATTTTACCGATATGTTGCTTTAATGGCCATAGCACCTTCTTGTAGATATATTATCAAAAACTAATTTCTTCAAGGCAAAAATCGCCTGATAAGATCATTTTTATACACACACACCGCTCCATAAGTTTGCTCACCTCAAAGCAAGCACATTTGCTGTAAAACTAAGAAAGCAAAACTAATACTAAAACAAAATCTTTTCCATCATGATATCTACATTTAAAACTTTAATTTACAAATCAACATGATCTTCTTATCACGTACAAATGCCATCAAATATTGCCAAGTAGTACGACAAGCTTTTGCCACTTTCTTGTTAGTCAACTAACTCTTGTATTGATACATAAGTTAGTCGGCTATATTTTTATTTCTTGAAAAAATATGTGTGAACGTTTTTAACTCTTCAGACTTTAAAATATATGAAATTACAATAAATGTTGTTAAGCCCAAAGTTATGGCAGCAGGAACTGCAATAAATAAATTCTTTGAAATCTTACACATGTTCCAAGCTGCAATACCCGTTCCGACAGATGCAAGCAAAGATTTTAAGGATGAAAATAATATCTTCTTAAGACCAATTTTTCCTATACGCTTTTTCAGATAAACGATGAGCAATATTAAATTAAAATAAGACGATACAGCTGTTGCAAGAGCAAGCCCGCCTATGTTCATAGGACGCATTAGCGCAACACACAAAACGACATGTAGTATCATTGCCCATATTGCTACTTTAACAGGTGTTTTAGTATCTTGAAATGAATAAAACGCATTTGCAAAAATTTTTGATAAAGCATAAGCGGGAAGTCCTAAAGAATAATAAAACAAAGCATTGTTTGTCATAATTGATCCTAAATAATCAAATCTACCATGCTCAAATAAAAGCTTTACTATAGGAAGTCCTATAACCATAAGTCCGCTCGTGGCTGGAAGAAGAGTAAAAACCGTAAGACGCATAGAATAATTAAGGGAGTTTTTCAAAGCTGTCATATCTTTTTTGGCAAAAGCTTTTGACATTGCAGGAAGTGCAACACTGGCGAGAGCAAGTCCAAAAATTGCCAAAGGCATCTGCATAAGTCTGTTTGAATAACTAAGAGCCGTCACATACCCCTCTCCTAGTGACGACGCACATCGGTTGTCAACCAAGGCATTTATCTGATCTACAGATAAACCTATAATTGATGGTATCATAAGAAAAATTATTTTTCTTATGCCAGGATGTTTTAAATCAAATCTAAATTTTAAATGCCACCCCAAGCTTTTAAGTTTGGGATACTGTATAAAAAAATGAAGCGCCCCCCCAATAATAACGCTTACGGCAAGTCCTTTAATTTGATTATCCGAAACAATTGCAGGCGCAATGGCAAGCATATAAAAAATTTCAGAAAAACTTAATGCTGAAGGTGCAAATGCAGGAAGAAAAAATGAATGTAAAGTGTTTAAGATTGCCATCAAAAAAGCTGCAAGACATATAAAAATAATAAAAGGAAACATCAATCTTGTAAGTTCTATTGCAAGCTGCATTTTCTCAGGATCATTTGAAAATCCACCTGCTACTATCTTTGCCAAAAGCGGTGAAAAAAATACTCCTAAAATGGACACAATTATCAATATTAGAAAAAGAATTGTAAAAATTACGTTTAAAAAATTTTGCACTTCTGGTTTTTCTTTTTTATGCAAATACTCGCTCAATACAGGTATAAATGCCGCTGAAAATGAACCTTCCCCAAACATACGCCTGAAAAGATTGGGAATTTTAAAAGCTGTATAGAAAGCATCAGCAAACATGCCTGTCCCAAATAAATTGGCAGCAACTATGTCCCTGATACAACCTAAAACTTTTGAAAGAGTAGTCCCAACAGCCGTTTTGCCAGCATACTGCGCTAATGTTTTATTTTTCATAATTATATTTATCTTTTATATAAATTCGATATCAGGCTGATATGCAAACCATGTGTTTTGACGTTTAGCGTAATGCCTTGTATCTTTTGAAAACTTTAAAATCATATCGTTCTTTGAAATCTTTTTATCTAAGTACTGCACTACGTATCTATACCCTATACCACTTAAAGCTGGACAATTTTTATCAAAACCCATATTTAAAACTTTTTGCGTTTCTTCAACCATTCCAGTATCTATCATTTGTTTACATCTTTCATTAATTCTCTTATGTAGGACTTCATTTTTGACAGAAATACTGTAATGCTTAAAGCTGTATCTTGGACTTTTAGGCTTAAAATGTTCTTTGAGAGTTCTTCCGGAAAGGATATTTACTTCCAGTGCTCTAAGTAATCTTTGTGGGTTTTGTTTATTTTTTTTGGCAGCTTCAGGATCTAATTTTAAAAGTCTGTTGTAAAGTTCTTCTTGAGACTTAGCGTTTAGCTCTCTTCTTAAAGGTTCATTGGCTTTAGGCATATCATCAAGCCCATAAAGTAAAGCTTTAATATACAAACCCGCACCACTTGTTATAATGGGGATTTTGCCTTTGTTTACAATCTCTAAAATTTTTAAATCAGCATCACGTACAAACTCTGCAGCGCTATAAGTTTGATCTGGATTTATAATATCTGTTAAATGCTGGAAAATTCCGTCAATTTCACGAAGACCATCTTGTATAAAAGCACCTTCTTTATTGGTACCAATATCTAAATATTTATACACTTGTCTTGAATCGCACGAAATTATCTCGCCATTTTTTTCTTTACAAAATTCAACGGCTTTTTTTGTCTTCCCGCTTGCAGTTGGCCCTGAAATTACTATTATATTCATTTTCTCTCTTGCTAGTCATATCAAAGAGGCAAGGAGTGATAGATATGCCGTTACTTTATTTGCCTTATCTATCGATAGCGGCTGATACCCGTGTCAAAATTTAGATATAAAATCAATTTTAGTCTCGACGCTTGGATTAGACATGACAAGCAATCCTTTGTAGCATTAAATTACTTTGTCGTGCTTGTTTGTCCTCTTTTAAGATTTTTTGGCAACGCTTTTTTTGACCTTTATCCTATACTGTTTTATTTGGTAAATATTTCAAAATATTACCTCTTGCAAAACAGTCAAAATTTCCTTATGGAGTTGCTTGGTTACATGTAACATTTAAATTTATACTTTTTACATCTGTTACATCAGCATCAGCTTCAGGATGTTGCTTTACAACAGTATCTGCTGCAACATCAGAATTTTCTTCGGTAGTAATGTTTAAAACAATATCATATTGCTGTGCCCATATTTTTGCTTCTTCAATATTTTTATTTGTAAAATCCGGCATAAGAACCGTATCCCCTGTAGGTATTCCATCTGAAACAACAATATTTACAACAGAATCTTTGTCTACTTTAGATCCTGCTTTAATATCTTGAGAGATTACTATGTCTTTTTCTACAACAACTGAAAACTTTCTTAAAACTTCACCCATAACCAAAGTTGAATGTCTTAAAGCAATATCTGCCGAACGTATTGTCTGCCCTATTAAATCCGGAACGTAAATCATTTCTCCACCCTGGCTGATTGTTACTTTGATAACTTTTCCTTCTCTAACTATCATTCCTGCTACAGGATTTTGCCTTAAAATTGTTCCTGCAGGTACATTTTGATTAGCCTCTTCTCCTTCTTTTTTAAGAACAAATCCCTTACTTGAAAGCTCTTCCAACGCATTATGAAGACTTTTTCCAACAATATTTGGAGTTGCAACTTCCTTCTTACTGTGAACTAAAGCGCTCATAATCATATTACAGGCAAGATAACATGCTGCACCTACAATTGCCAACGCAATAAATAACTTCAAAAGTTTCTTCGACAAAATCTTACCCCTATGTATTCTTTTGCAAATGCAAATAATATCAAAGTAAACCGACACAAAAAAATGCCTAGTGCCTCCGCCCGCGATGAATGAAATGACGAAGCAATCCAACCATCTGTGTCACTTGCGTCACGTGATGGCCATTCTCATAAATCATCACTTTCTCTATTGGTCAACAGACCTCCTTTCAAGCTTAACTTACAGTTTTAATTGTTAAACTATTGCCCCGCAGCTTGCTGTGCACAAACCACTTGAAGTAGTAGAATTAGGCTATGGAAACGCTTGAGAGATGGACAGCATAGCGCATATAAGATACACTATCATTTTGTGTAACGCCCATAAAGTATAAGAAAAGCTATATTTGGCAATTTAGAACGTTGTAATAGCCTACAAATAACAAAAGAAATTTGATAACGCTTGCGAACATAGAGTTTGAGCAAGTTGGAATAGATGGCAATCAACCACTACCAATTGTTGCAGCCCAAAGTTCTCCCTGATGCCAAGCAATACAAGTTATCAAAAGCATAACAGCGCTGGGTATTTTGCCGTTGATTTAAAGAAAGAACTTTGGGGTGCAAGCCTTGGAGCGATGACTTTGTTGCAACGGTAGCAAGGAGAAAACAGAAAAGGGATTCTCAGGCTATGTTGCTAAACAGAGGGTCAAAATCCACAGCAACAATTCACAGCTCTTCAATTTCCACTGCTGATACCGCGCAAAGCCAAGCTTTGCGGAGATTCATTCGTCCTAAATCTCTGACAACCTCTCAAATAAATATTTTCGAATATGATTTTTTGCGCCTAATCGCACTTCCTATTTCCTCCCCTCCCTTTTTTTTATGAGTCTTTTTGCTCTTTTTTCAAAAAAGCGATTAAGTTAGGAGAGGGAGGGATTCGAACCCTCGATACGGTTTGCCGTATATTAGTTTTCGAGACTAACTCCTTCAACCAGCTCGGACACCTCTCCGCTATCTTGTAAATTATAAAGCTAAAAAGCCAAACTTTATACTTATGCGCTAACGGGACAAAGAAAAAGTACAAAGCAACAAATAATCGAGTCTCCACAAAACCTATGGCTTTTGCAGATTCTCGCATTTAACCTTAGCATCTTGTCGTAAAATAACATCAAGTACTTAAGGCATGGAGCTTTCCCGATTTATAGTCAAATTACTTTAAGTTGCACCATATTGTAGCTTCAAAGATGTGGGTGAGTTTGGTGTAAAATCTTCTGTTTCTTGCCATTCTTTTTTAGCAAAAGTCTACTTTTTCATTTGTTACTATGCAACTTAAAATGACTCAAACTCCTAGCAAAAACTCTATCTTGCCTACTTTCACATTGCTTGTATACATCTGCGCTGCAAATGTTTTTTCCCTCTGTTTCCTCCAAATGTGTGATGACATTCCTTACAGTAAACGCCTTGTTTGCCTTTGCTAGCTCCACTCTTTACATACCTTATACTTCTGTATCTGTTACTCTATTACATTTAGTTATCATTTTCTCTTGCCCTACCTTTTTATTTAGATAACTAAATTTTATGTCCTTTTCCCCTGGTTTGCTAACAATTAGAGGTCAATACCCTTCTCAACGGATTTTGTTAGGTTCTCTGATTGTGACTCGCCGTTGCCCGCCCCGTTTGTTCAGCCTTCCACTTCCGCCCGCCAGGCGATTTCAGCCAAGACCCTCCACCAGACAATCCCAGCCACCGCTGCCCGTAAGGTGATTCCAGCCACTTCCACCCGTGATCCTTCGAGTCCAGCCACTCCCGCCCGCCCTCCGACCACAGCCACGCGTAATCCAAGAAGCTATTCGATTCCAACCACCTCCACCCGTTCTCGCCAGGCGAGTCTAGCCACTTCCACCCGTGATCCTTCGAGTTCAGCCACTTCCACCCGTGATCCTTCAAGTCCAGCCACTTCCGCCCGTCATTCTCCGAGTCCAGCCACTTCCACCCGTGATCCTTCAAGTCCAGCCACTTCCGCCCGTCATTCGAGTTCAGCCACTTCCACCCGTGATCCTTCGAGTTCAGCCACTCCCGTCCGCCAGACGAGTTCAGCCACTTCCACCCGTGATCCTTCGAGTTCAGCCACTCCCGTCCGCCCTCCGAGTCCAGCCACTTCCACCAGCAATTTTCCAAGTCAAGCCACTTCCATCCGTGATTTTTCGAGTCCAGCCACTTCAATCCGCCAGGCGATTCCAGCCACTCTAGCCCGATATCCAAGCTCAACCACTCCAACCCGTGATTTGAGTTCAGCCACTTCCACCCGTCAAGCGAGTTTAGCCACGCCAACCCCTTATCCGAGTTCAGCCACCACCGCCCGCCATACAAGGAGCTCAGCCACACCCACCCGTCGTAACCGTTAGGCAAGTTCAGCCACACCCAAAAGTCAGGAGATTCCAGCCACTTCCGCCCTTGAGGCGAGTTCAGCCAGTCCCATCCTTTATCTTTCATGAATTTTCGAACTCGATCTGCTTCTGCTTCCGTTTCTTCTTTTGTTTTTTTTCCTTCTTCTTTGCCTTTTTGTTGTGCCCTTGCTTCTGCTTTTTTTTGTTCCTCTTCTTCTTTTGCTTTTTGTTGTGCCCTTGCTTCTGCTTTTTTTTGTTCCTATTCTTCTTTTGCTTTTTGTTGTGCCTTTGCTTCTGCTCTTTCTTTTGCTCTTTGTGCTTCTTTTATTTGTTCTATTTTCTCTGGGGTAGCATGTCTTCTGTTTGTAAGGGAAGCGTTCTTTTTATCGCACGAGCTTAACATCAAACCAAATAACACAATCGCGCTTAACATTGCCTTTGTTTTCATTTTCATAAGTTTTCCTCCTGTTTTTTACCATATAATCACTTCGCTACCTAGCAGGATTGTATTGTAGCTATAAATTTTTTATTAAGCAACTATTTGTAGAATTTCTTGTAGAGTCTCATAACATAATTGGACTAGTTGGCATTAAAGATAACCAAAGAATAATGAAGTGGCGTTTTGTAATTCAAGCTTTTATGTCGTCGTTTGGTGTTATGCAATTTAAGTAATTTCGTATCTGCTCGTTTGCCTTGCTGCAGCACTATATACAATTCATTCCTATAAAACTGCTCTTTTATTGTCCTGTTAAGTCGTTCTATATAGGCGTTACTCTTTGGACTACACGGATAATTCCAAAATGCGTTAATTTATTTGCTTTTAGATAGCTGTCAACCTGTATTAAATCTTCATACTTTTTGGGCTCATATTTGTTTCGACGTTCTTTTTCTTTCTTGTATTTATTTGGCTTAAGCCCCCTGTTTTACCGTTAAGTTTATACTTTCTTACAATTATACAGCATTGGCCCTTTTGTTCCATATGTTTCTTGTATAAGTCTTATGTCTATATCTTTTGATAAAACAATACCACTTTTTTGCGCCACTGCGCTTGCAGGATCTGTTTCTTCTTTGGCTGTTGCTTTTTTTACCTTTCAACACTCTTTTGTACGACAACATGTAAAACTTGTTGTTTTAAACCTCGTATAATTTATTTCAAAGACGTATAGGGACTTAAGTCTCTATTGTTTCTTAAGGAACAATTTAGTAGGACTTAGGCAGAACACATACAAACACACTAACCCCAAAAAGAGATCAAACAAACACTCAAAGCTGACAAAAAAAGATAAGGAGTTAAATAAGGAGATTTCATCAGATGATTATAGTAGAAAATATTAAAGTATTTGTTAAAAGGTTCAAAATAGTACAGAATAGATATAGACCGCATAGTACAGAATAGCCATAGACCGCAAAAGACGCTTTGAACTGCTATTTAACTTGGGTTGCAGGTATTTGTAATTCTAAAATTTAATACTCAAGTTGTGCAAGAGGTCTATTGTTGGCGATAGAAAGCAGTTTTGTTATGGACAATGGCAAGCTAGAAATAACTCCTAACGAATGGTTAGAACCTATAGAAAAAGGTTATAAAGAGTTAGAGGCCAAATATTTTTAGGCTAGAACCAGAAAAAAAGCTTGATAATTATGAAGAAAACCGTGATTTACAGCCTATTCGTCTCGAATGTTGTGACATATGGTATAATAAATGAAGATTGAGAAAATCGAAAAGATAAAGTTTAGAGAAAATATGTTTAGACTGTTTTTTGTGAATAGTAAAAGCCTTGTGATTTTTGCAGACACCATCGTTAGGTTTGGATTAAAACAAGGGCTTGATATTTCTGAAAACGATTACGAAGACCTTGTTGCTTACGATAAATCAAACATGGTGATGTCTGATGCTTTGTTGCTGGTATCAAAAAGATCGTATAGCAGTAAGGGTTTACAGGCAAAACTTATACAAAAAGGTTACAAGCTTGAAAATGTTGTAAAAGCAGTTAAAAGACTGGAGGAATTAGGCTATATAAACGACGAAAAATTTTCAAAAGTTTACGCTGATTATTTATTACAAAAAGGCAAAGGCGAGTTTGCAATAAAATTCGAGCTTGAAAAGCATGGAATAGAAAAAAGCTTGATAGATAACGCTTTAAAATCTGTTAAAACAGAATTAGAGCCTTACGAGCAGATTATTAAAATATTAAAAACTAAATTTAAAGATTTTGATGACAAAGATAAGAAGAAGATTAGAAGAGCTGCTTCGTTTTTTTTAAGAAGAGGTTTTTCTTCCCAAGATATAGCAAAAGCATTTAGAAACTATAAAAATATTATTATTGAATAGGAGAAAACATATGGCGACAGCATTACTTAGCGTATCAAACAAAGCAGGAATTGTGGATTTTGCAAGAGAGTTAAAAATTTTAGGGTGGAATATAATTTCCAGTGGTGGTACTGCGAAAACTTTAAAAGAAAATTTTATTGAATGTTGTGAAATAGCTGAAGTTACCGGGTTTCCTGAAATTTTAGATGGTAGGGTTAAAACATTAAACCCTAAAATTCACGGCGGAATTCTTGCGATCAGAAACAAGATGGAACATGTAGAACAGCTTAAACAGTATGGAATAGAGACAATAGATATGGTTGTTGTAAATTTATACCCTTTTGAAACGATTATAAATAAAATTTCTAAGCCGGAAGATAAGAAGATAGCCCAAGATGTTATAGAAAATATCGACATAGGCGGCGTCGCTCTCTTAAGAGCTGCTGCAAAAAATTATAACGATGTTATTGTTGTTTGCGATGCGAATGATTATAATGTTGTTATTGAAAACCTAGAAAACGACTCTGTTGCACAAGAGTTAAGACTAACTTTGTCGGCAAAAGCCTTCAGACATACGGCTTATTACGATTCTTTAATTTCAACTTATTTAACTTATGAAAAATTTCCTACCCAGGCGGCGATACCGCTTAAAAAGATTTCAGAATTAAGATATGGTGAGAATCCTCATCAAAAAGCTGCATTGTATTCAAATGGTATAGAGCATGATAAACCTGCTGTTATATCTGCAAAACAGCTGCACGGTAAAGAGTTGTCTTACAACAATTACCTTGATATAGAGTCCGCGTGGCGTTTAGTGCATGAGTTTAATAATCCTGCATGTGCGATTATCAAACATAACAATCCTTGTGGATGTGCCGAAAGTACAGAAACAAAGGACGCTTATTTAAAAGCGTTAGCTTGTGATTGCGTAAGTGCTTTCGGAGGCGTAGTAGCTTTTAATAAATCTGTTGATGAAGCTACAGCTTCCGAAATAAGCAAACTTTTTATTGAATGTATTATCGCTCCAAATTATTCTCAAGCTGCTTTGGACATACTTATGAAGAAGAAAAATATAAGACTTTTAATACAGGAGATACCATACAAAGAAGAAAAAAATGCTGTGGAATATAGAATGATGTCTTGTGGTATGCTTGCTCAAGATAGGGATAATCAACTTTTGGCTGAAGCAAAGCCTATGACAAAGCGTCAGCCGACAAGAGAAGAAAGTGTCGCTTTAGATTTTGCATGGAAAATTTCAAAACATGTTAAATCGAATGCTGTTGTTCTTGTAAGAGGCAAACAGACTGTCGGAATAGGTGCGGGACAGATGAGTCGCATTGATTCTTTGAAGATCGCGATTGAAAAAATGAAAGAAGTTAAACACGGATTAGATGAAAAAGTATTTTCTCTTGTTTTGGCATCGGACGCTTTTTTTCCATTTTCTGACGTAGTGGAAGAATCCGCCAAGATTGGCGTTACGGCAATAGTGCAGCCTGGTGGGTCAGTAAGAGATGATGAATCTATCAAAGTAGCAGATGGCAGAAATATAGCGATGATGGCAACAGGCATGCGTCACTTCAAACATTAAGCTGCAAATTTTTATAAATTTTAATAAAAAGGTGTTTACTATGAAAAAGATTATACTTGTGTTGCTGTTGTTATGCATTGTTGCTCCTTGTGCAAATGCGTATACCTGCATGGAATATTTGTTCTATTATTCAGACAATGGGTGTTGCTCTTCGTATCCGGGTCATGGGCCGAAGTGTTGTTGTCTTGATGCGCATTGTTGCGATTGTAAGTGTTGTAGAAGCAAATCTCAAAAAACTTTCGTTGAACAAGGAAAAGCATTAGCTAATACTGCAAGACGGCAAATACTAAAAGTAAAAGTTTTAAATGCAAGGTTTTATAAACAATACACGACTGATACTTTGCCTATATCAATGGCTGAAATTACTATAGAAAATAAGTCTGATTATCCTATTAAAACCATTTTTTTTAATGGGAAACTTGTAACTCATAAAACCGGACGAGTTTTAATTGATGATGCTTTTAGATATGATATTGACGGAACTCTTGCTTCAAAAGAAACAAATACCTACAATATACCGTTAAATTCTTACGGCAAGTGGGCAACAGCAAGACCTCCAGATTTGGCAAAGTTTGATGTTGCTATCACAGGTATTGAAATTAGTGACGCAGTTGTTTTAATTCCTTTTCAGATGAAAATAGAAAAGAAATAAATGATTTAAAATAAGGGTTTCTCTAAAAACCCATGGTTTTTACAGGTTTTCATATTTACCATGCTAATCTTGTTTTGAGGGTCTCGTTGTAAAAATAACATCTGGTGCTAAAACAAAGATATAACAACAGTAACTTGTTAGAGGTTTTAGAGACATCAAATAGGTAGATTAAGAAAATTGTTGTGCAAAAATAACGAGCTATGAGAAAGAATATAAAACAAGGAATAGAGATACTGTATCAAGATGAAAATATTGTTATTATAAACAAGCCAACAGGTGTTCTTGTTATTCCCGATCAGCGCACTGATGAAAATAAAACTCTAGTTGGCATGTTAAAAAAACAATTAAATCAAAAAATATGGGTAGTGCACAGGATTGATCGCGATACAACCGGCGTTTTAGTGTTTGCAAAAAATCCTCAGGCTCATAGAGATATAAACATACAGTTTGAAAATTCAAAAGTTCATAAGGAATATATTGCTTTGTTGTCCGGTGTTTTGGAAGAAGATGAAGGGACAATAAATAAACCTATTCTTATTTCAGGCAGGGATGTTTCTATAGATGCAACTGGTAGAGAATCGATAACTAATTTCAAAGTCTTAGAACGTTTTAAAAGCTATACTTTGGTTAAAGCCTTGCCGCTTACAGGAAGAAGACACCAGATAAGAATACATTTTTGGAGTTTAGGACATCCACTTGCGATAGATGGTGAGTATGGTGTTTCTGACCAGATAATTTTGTCGGCTATCAAGCGTAATTATAAGCTAAGAAATGGAGAAAAAGAAAGGCCTCTTATTTCAAGACTTACGCTCCATGCCGCTTCTTTAAAATTTAAGCTTCTAAATACAAATGAAGAAAAAACTTTTGAATCTCCATTGCCAAAAGATTTTGAAATTGCATTAAAACAACTTCGTAAATATGGAAAATGATTTTATGGTCAACTAACTTTGCATTAGTAAACTTGCGCTAGTTTAAAAAATAGATGCAGTGCGCTTTTTGGGCTAGCGTAAGTATTGGTGTCACTTTACCATAAAGAAGGTTTTAAATGATAAAAGAAAAAAAGGCTGTAGTTTTATTATCTGGTGGATTGGATTCTACAACGGTTTTATATTATGCATTATCAAAAGGATATAAATGCAGTTGTTTACTGTTTGATTACAATCAAAAACACAGCAAAGAGCTTAAATACGCTGTTAAAATTGCAAAATCTGTTAATGTCAAATATTCAATTATAAAAATAGGTTTGTCTTGGTCTAATGATGCGTTAACTAATAAAGACAAACCAATTCCGATTCATAAAGTTTTACCAAATAACATTCCGTCGACTTATGTCCCGGGAAGAAATACACTGTTTCTTTCTTATGCGTTGTCTTTTGCGCAATCTATTAATGCGCGGGCAATCTTTATAGGGGTTAATGCTGTGGATTTTTCAAATTATCCTGATTGTACTGCTGAATTTATAAAAGCATACAACAATGTTTTAAAAGTCCTTAAAACGAAAATAATTGTTGAAACTCCACTTTTAAAATTAAATAAAGCTCAGATAATAAAACTTGGGACAAAATTAAATGTTCCTTATAAAAACACATGGACATGTTATAATGGTTATAAAAAACCATGTATGGAATGTGATTCATGCAAGTTAAGGGCTAAAGGTTTTGAAGAGGCAAAATTAAATGATCCTGCCATTGTCCAAAACACAAGCTCCAGTATATGAAATTTTCTTCTCCTTTCAAGGTGAAGCTTTATACACAGGTCTCCCGCAGATTTTTGTACGTTTTGCAGGCTGCAATATTAAATGCAACTATTGCGACACTCTTTATTCAACAGTAATATCCAAAGGGGTAAAATACCTGACATGCGATAAAGTTTTGGATAAAATTGACTTGTTATACAAAGAAAATAAAAAAAAATTTACTTTTGGCAAACCGTCTATTGCTCTTACAGGCGGCGAGCCATTAATACATGCAAAGTATCTGGAAGAATTGCTTCCTAAATTAAAAGAAAAAGGTTTTAGTACATATCTTGAAACTAATGGCTCATTACCCCAAAAATTAAGAAAAGTTGTAAAATTCTGCGATATAATTTCTATGGATTTTAAATTTGAATCAGAATGCAAAAAGAGTTTATACAAAGAGCATAAGCTATTTTTAAAAATTGCAAAGGATAACGTAGATACAAAAGTTTTTATCAAATGTGTTATAACCAAAAATACAAATATTTTGGAAATAAAAAAATCAGTTAATTTAATAAAAAATATTACAAAAGAAACTACTCTTGTTTTGCAGCCGTCAATTGATATAAGAGCTCCTGCTATAGAGAATTTGCATAAATTTTATGTCGAAGCAAAAAAGAGTATTCCTAATGTACATCTTATGGTACAGATGCATAAAATCTATAAGTTAGCTTAAATAAAATAAGTATTTTTACAGTCTATATTTACTCTGTTACAGTTAAACGCGCTATAGCGCAACTTATAAGTGGTTTGACTGCAATATTTGAAATTTCTATAGGTCTTACTCTAATGCTTGGTCTATGAGTTTTTTCAAGGTATTTTTTCTCCACTTTTTTAAAAGGGGTTTTAAATTTTGCCAGAGTATTGCAGAGCCATATCATATGTGCTACAACGATGCTGTACATGGATATAAAAATAATGCAAAAGACAAAAACATAAAAAAATTTGCGAAGGCGATGTTGCTTGCGTCAAAGGAGACATTGTGAAAAAATAAGAGCTACAAGCAAAAAAGAAGTATAACGATGAAACTAAAAGCAACATTAAGCATATTTGTTGCATTTGGTTTTGCTTTAAGTTCGTGCGATAAAAAGAACGCTTCCCTTGCAAACATAAGGTATGCTACTCCAGAGAAAATGGAAGAAATAAAAGAAGCACAACAAAGAGAAGAAGAACAAATACCAGCGCCACTACAACCACCAGCGGCACTACCAGAGCCAGGGCCAAAAACACCGCAAACGCAAGTTATAGATAACGCAATAGTAGTAGACGATCACGCCGCCGGCAGCGTTTCTACATTAGCGCAATCCGAAGAGTCATCGCTGCCACCGCAAGCGCAAGTTATAGATAGCACAATAGTAGTAGACAATTCCAACGCCAGCAGCGTTCTTTCTCTAGCGCAACCACAACAACAAGAACAACCACAAACAGTACAAGAGCACGTTGAAGGGCAAGATGAAGAAGGTGAAGGTGGACCACAACCACAACAACTACTACCACCAATAGAGTTGTACTACCGCCAACACTAGCTGTATTACCACCAAAAAACGATGGCAATGCAGGCAGTGGTGTAGATGGGGGGCGTCATCAGTCATTTCAATCCTAAGCTCGAGCAGTTCAAACCTGAGTGTTTTTTCACCGGGTGATCCAGGCCTATCTACAAGTTCACGCTCGGATAGTTCGAGTTCAAGTAGTAACACAGGTGCAGGTGCATCTTCGTCTAGTTCATCATCGCCAGTTGGACCAGAATCAGATGGATTAGATGATGGGTTATCTATCATTTTCGTTAAGTAGCTCGCCAAGCTCATCACCCAATTATGACGCTGTCAAAAGATATTGTAATGCTTTAGAGTTGCATACTGACTGGAGAAACTATTACAATGTCTATATCCTCTACTCACTTGTTAAGCTCAAGCATTGTCCAGATGAGAATAAGTGGATACTCTCAAATGACGATTTTGACAAATTACCACGCGATTCATTTTATATATGCGTCTATGGAGGAGGCAGCGATGAGATAGATGAGATTATTATGGATATACATCAAAAGGTTGATGGGCGTAGGGGACATGCTGTAGCACGAGCAAAATTCACAGAGATAAAAGACTGGGACATGATCAGCTGCTACCGCTGTAGTTCGGTCAGCCCGTTACATTCAAGCAGTTCAAGTTCGAGTAGTTTTTCATCGAGTAGTTCAAGCGGTCAAAGCCCAAGCTAGAACAGTGACACCGGTGTATATGTATATGGTGTTTATGGAAGAATATACTTACATATGGAGGAATCCGAATACGATGGTGGCACGAAGGAGGGTTGGTATTGGCGCAATGTTTATGATGATGAAGATCCGTATGATTCGTACTGGCCATACTACTTTGATGATATTGCTGAAGAGTGGCACAAAGTTGACAAATCCAATTTGCGATGTAAAGGTGTTAACTATGAGAATTGTCGGTGGCGTGATGACGATGATAAGTGGCGCATTTGTGGTAAAGTGTGGTGTCACTTGTGCAGCGAATGCATAGATCTCTCTTCTTGTACTTGTAACCACAAAAACGTGTATCGCGCCCACATGCGCAATCACTTTAGAGAAGAAATCTGCGGTAAATTCCCTGGACCGCAATTTAAAATTCGCTGCTAATGTGGACAGTCTCGCAGATTAGAGTCAGTGTATGCGTTAGATGGGTTATATTTTGGAGTGCTGAGTAGTGCAAGATATTGGCTATCTAAGTACATGAACGAAATAAAAATGCCATGTACCAAGATATCCTAATATTTTGCACAGATTTTAACAGGACTTGCAACGATTAAAAGCATTTTATACTAAGTCTAACCATCAAAAGTGTAAGTCTGCCAGATAAGAAGCAGTGTTAGATAGATATGTTATGAGATTCTACAATACTTGCATTCTTTGAGTGCGTAGATTGTAAGTGCTTTTTTAATTTTTGCTTCACAAATCCCTCGCTCGTTTGCTTTTTGTAATAATTCCCATTTTTTTTGCAAAAAAAGAGTGGTAGACGAGCCTTGGGGGGGGTATTTATTTGCATTTTTTCAAACTGTTTATAAGAGGTTTATTGGTATGTCCATTTTAGTTACAGGCGCAGCCGGATTTATAGGAAGTAAAGTTTGCGAACTTCTTGCTAAATCCGGAGAAGATGTAGTGGGTATCGATAATATAAATAATTATTACGATGTAAAGGTCAAAAAATACAGGTTGGATGGTCTTAAAAAATTAAAAAATATTAAATTTTATAAAGTTGATATCGAAATAAAAAAAGATATCGAAAAAATATTAAATGAGTATAAATGTAAAGCGATAATAAATCTTGCCGCAAGAGCAGGAGTACGGTATAGCATGGAAAATCCCTTTACTTATGTTTCTACAAATATTATGGGCACGTTAAATCTTCTTGATATTGCAAGAGAAAATAAAATAAAAAAGTTTATTTTAGCGTCAACATCCTCCCTGTATGCCGGACAAAAAATGCCCTTTGTGGAATCTCTTGCTGTAAATACTCCAATATCTCCGTACGCGGCTTCTAAAAAGGGAGCTGAAGCGATGTGTTATTCGTATCATTATCTGTATGGTATTGATGTAAGTGTTTTGAGATATTTTACTGTTTATGGTCCTGCTGGAAGACCGGATATGAGCGTAATACGATTTATTAAGTGGATTGATGAAGAAAAACCTATTGAACTTTTTGGTGACGGCTTGCAGACCAGAGATTTTACATATGTTGAAGATATCGCAATAGGAACAATTAAAGCTTTAAAAAAAGTTGGTTTTGAAGTCGTTAATCTTGGCGGTAACAAGCCTTATAAACTTAGCTATATGATAAACTTAATCGAAAAGAATTTAAATAAACTTGCCAATTACGATTATAAACCTTTTTGCAAAGCGGATATAGTTGCAACATGGGCAAATATAGACAAAGCAAATAAACTTTTGCAGTGGACTCCTAAGGTGTCGTTAGAGCAAGGTATAAGAAAAACAGTTGATTGGTATCTAGAAAATAAATATTGGTTTAAAAATGTAACGCTCTAGAGATCTGTAGTTTTTATTTTTTCACAATTGATCTTTCTCCAAACTGTTCGTAAATGGGTAGAATGGAATAATTACGAAAACAAAAGAGCTTGCGTTTCATGTCATCTTTTAACAAAGACTTATCTTTTTTGTTACGGCGCATTATAGCTGACTATATCGCTCCGTACAACTCTTGCTATACGGTTTGCTGCGAGGCATTGTTAACGATAAATTCTATCAGATTACTAAAATCAGCAAGCGTAACCATTGTATTAATCATACATCGTATTTTTGTAGCATTTAAAAAATCTTTAACATAGTAGTGAGCAACTTTTCTCATCAACACAAGTCCTCTTTTTTTACCATAATAATCTATGGAATATTGCGCGTGTTGTTTTAACCACTCTATTTTTTCGTTTTTTGAAGCCACTGGTAGTGTTTCGTCATAATTTAAAAATTTTTCAAGTCTTTTAAATATTGAATAATTACCTATCGCTCCTCGTCCTATCATTATGCCTGAACAATCAGGTATATCAAAGAAACCCGTCGCTGTTTTCTCATCAACAATTCCGCCATTTGCAACAATTGGTATTTTAGCGCCAAAACAGGCTGCGGCAAATGATTGCAAATCGGGACTTCCAAAATGACCTTGAGACGCATATCTTGCATGCACAACAACCATTTTTATCCCACTGTTTTGCGCTATTTTAATAATTTCAGTGGCAACGTTTTGGCCGGGCAAAAGACCTATGCGAATTTTTATTGTGACGGGAATGGCTACACTTTTCACAACTGTTTCTAAAATTTCATGCACAAGTCTTTTGTTGGAAAGAAGTTTTACACCTGCGCCTACTTTAGCTACCTTTCTTGCGGGGCATCCAAGATTAATATCTACAATATCTGCGCCTATATCTCTTGCAATTTTTGCCGCTTCAGCCATAGTGTAAGAATCTCCGCCAAAAATCTGAACTGTAACAGGTCTTTCGTTATCTGAAATTTCCAAAAGTCTTTTTGTTTTTTCGTCATGATGAATAAGAGCTTTTGCCGACGCCATTTCCGTATACACAAGACCCGCACCACCGCTCTTTGCAAGAAGACGCAAAGGCAAATCTGTTATTCCTGCCATTGGCGCAAGAATTATATTATTCTTAAGTTCAATGTTACCTATCTTTAATTTTTTCATTTTTTAACAGTTTTAAACCAGATCATGAAGAAGCTTCTTATTTTTTATTGTTTAGATTCTTAGCTTTTAAAAAACTGCGCTGCTTTTTTTATTTGTTCAAATAAAATTCCACATTAAAACAAGCCGTGCAGAACCTGTGTGTGAATAATTGTGGTCAAGGTCAATATAACAACAAACGCATGAAAGTTCTTTTTGATTTTTGATTATCGTAGGCAGTACCAAATTGCAGTCTATGGAATTTGCTTTGAATCTAAAATTAATCGCCTTAAGAAACTTTTTTCATGCGTTTGTCGCAAGGTTAATACCCTAACCATTTAATCTTCACCAATTTTCTAACACTAGCGACGGGCTAGATTTTAACTGAGCCAAACTGTAGTTTAATCCACATTTTTTTTGCTTTAAATATGCTGCACACCCAATCATAGCCGCATTGTCAGTACAATAAACGGGCGAAGGGATAAAAATTTTTATCTTATTTTTTTTGCCAGTGTCTTTAAACATTTTGCGCATCAAAGAATTCGCGCTTACACCACCACCTAAAACAATTTGTTTTAAATTAAATTGTCTTGTGGCTTCAAAGGCTTTAAAGATAATTGTTTCTACAATGGCCTGTCTGAAAGAAGCGCATATATCATTTAATTTCTTTTCATTTTCAACAGGATTTGATTTTAGATAATTTAAAAGTGCAGTCTTTATTCCTGAAAAAGAAAAATCCCAGCTTCCCTTTAAATAAGGTCTTGTAAACTTAACTGCCTTAGGATTTCCTTTTTCTGCCATTTTGTCTATGACAGGTCCGCCAGGATAAGACAGCCCAAGCATTTTTGCAGCTTTATCAAATGCTTCACCCGCAGCATCGTCTCTTGTGCCGCCAAGCACTTTATATTTTCCGAAATCTTCAACTATTATGAGCTCAGTATGTCCGCCTGATATCACTACGCTTAAAAACGGAGGTTTTACAAATTTGCTTTCGATAAAATATGAATATAAATGACCTTCTAAATGATTTACCGGAATTAAAGGCTTTTTATAAACGCTTGCTATAGACTTTGCGGCTATTGCTCCTACAAGAAGAGCGCCTGCAAGTCCCGGCCCGACGGTAAAAGCAACAGCGTCAATTTTCTTTGAAAAATCATCAAAATCTATACCGGCTTGCGTTAAAGTTTGAAATATTACCTGATTTACGTTTTCTATATGCGCCCGACTTGCAAGCTCCGGAACTACACCAAAGAACTTGGCATGTATTTTAATTTGTGACGAAATAACAACAGATTTTACATTTGATCCGTTTGAAACAACTGCAGCGGAGGTTTCATCGCAAGAAGTTTCCATAGCAAATATATTCATTTAATTCCGACCGTTTAAAGATTTTTTGGGTACAAAAGTTATATTGGAATAATTTTTGTTTGATGAATAAAATTTATAGGTCGTAGATCCGTCACTATTATCAACTTTATTCAAAGCAACTTTCATGGAGCGCTCGAGCTTCCTGAAACTTGTTTCAAAATGCTGCATGTTTTTTCCTGATTTAAGCCTTATTGTTTTGTAAAACTCATTCCATCGAGCCGCTTTTGTATTTCTTTCTCTTGTATATTGCGACAAAACATCACCTTGAACTATACCGTTTGCAGTCAAAACATCAACTATTTTTTTATCAAGAGCGAGGTCTATGAATATCTTATGTTTATCAACAGGCCAAACGGTAAACCATATTCCGATACCGCATAAAAACAACAGTACTGTATATATTTTGATCCATATACTTTCTCTTTTATCTTTAGCAGACACTATATATCCTCCCGACAGCAATATTTTGATTATTTTTTCTTTTTATAAGGCTGTGAAAGCTCTGTCTTTTCAACAGTTTTATTTTCTTTTATAATCTCTGTTGCTTTAGAAGACGCTATCTTTTCAACAATTTTATTTTCTTTTATAATTTCTATTGCTTTGTTTAAAACTTTATCCTCAACTTTCTTTTCTTTATCAACAGCAGATCTCTGATGTTTATTCTTTGCAGAAGTAGCTTTTTGATATTTATCATTCATAGAAATAAGACGTTCCTGCATATAAAGTCGTTCTTCATCCTCTTTAGAGACTTCAACTTCTACATCTGGGGTTATACCATTTTTTGAATCTTTATCGTCAGAACGATTTATTGAGCGACCTGATGGGAGATAGTATCTTGCTGTTGTAAGCACTAAAGCCGCACCGTTGGGTAAAGGAATAGGATTCATAATAACTCCTTTCCCAAATGTATTGCAACCCATTATTAATGCCCTCTTATAATCTTGCATAGCACCTGATAATACTTCAGAAGCTGAAGCAGAATATTCGTTTATAAGAATAATAAACTCTAAATCCGAAAACTCTCCATTTCCGGATGTAAAATATTCTTTTTTAAATTCGGTAGTTCTTCCTTTGATAGAAACAGCAAGTTTTTTTTCTTTTATAAACATACTCGCTATATTAATAGCGGGATCTATAAGCCCTCCTAGATTGTCTCTTAAATCTAAAATCAAAGATTTCATCCCTTGTTTGCGATAATCTGTCAATGCTTTTTTAATATCATCTGCACTCTGAGCATTGAACATCATAAGTTTTACATAGGCTATACCGTTATCAAGCATTTTAGCTACCATGGTTTCAGATTTTATTTTTTTCCTTACAAGATTAAATTCCATTGGGTTTAAAACATCACTTCTTACAATTGTAAGCTTAACTTTTTTGCCAGCTTTTCCCCTCATTAAACTAACTGCCTCGCTATACGGCATACCTTTAGTAGATTTTCCGTCAATTTTAATAATTATGTCTTTTGGGAGGATTCCCGCTTTATACGCAGGAGTGCCGGGTACAGGCACTATCACAACTAACCTATCATTTTGAACCTCACTGAAAAGACCAATCCCGACATAATATCCTTCCAGTTCATTCTTAAATTTTTCATACTCTTTTTCTTCCATATACTGACAATAAGGATCCTTCAATGCAGCGACAACACCTTTAACAGCGCCTACAGCTAAATCTTCAGGTTTTGTTTCTGCAATATAACACAACTCTATTATTTCCATAACATCTTTCACTAACTTAAGCTTATCCCATGTTTCATTAGATTTGGCAAATGTATTTACGTTGCAAATGAAAAACAATGTAAATAACAGAACAATTTTACTTGACGATTTCATCATTATCTCCTTAAGTTAATTTACTATAGAGGTAAAAGCTTGACGTGCAAGTTGCTGTTAGAAACAGCAAAGACTTCTAAAAACCTTCTTTTATGAAAAACTACAAAAACGAACCTAAAGTGGCTGCTGCAGCCAAATCACCTCAAGTTGCGCCATATTGCCTTCAGATTTCAGTATTGTTACGACTTCTTCTCTTGCATGTTTTGTGTTATACAGACACTTTAGTGTACCAAATTTATTTTAAAAGTGTGGTTTCTGCTAGGGGGGGGGTAGTTTCGCGACAAACGCATGAAAAAAATTCTTGACGGGGAGCTGATTTTAGACTCAAAGCAAATTCCGTAGACTACAATTTGGTAGCGCCTTGCGACAATCAAAATTTTGGCAAGGGTTGTATTTCTATAAATTAAAAATGAATGTCTTTGAGTAAGGCATTTTTTACAATTTGAACATCTAAAAGAATATTGCTCCTCCAAAAACGAAGCTCGCTTATATCATCGTTAAGTTTGTAAATTCTTATGTCTAGACCGTCATATGGGTTTAATTCTGACCTTTAAACGCATAGTTTTAAAGATACTGCTCTATATCCGTCTGCTTTTCTTTGTGTTCTTAAACAAAAAATGTCTTTCACTTGTTCCGTTGTAAATCTCTTATACAGCCGTTTCATGCTTTAAGTAGTAGCAATATGATGAGTAAAAGTACTCATTTCCTCTTTCTGTGATACAACTTAAGCTCTATTTGCTTTTATTTCCTCGGACTAATCAAAGCCCGCCTTTACATTAATTTCACTTGAAAATGCCACCCCTGAAAGAACAAACATTGAAACAATAATCAATGCTGATTTTTTCATTTGTAATTTACCTATTAAAATTTTTAATTTACATGGTCAATGCAAGAATCAAACAAAAAGGAGATGTGCCTTTAAGCATTAATTTATAGTATTGCCAACTACTGTATTTCTTACATTTTTCCAGCCTTCTTTTTTTAAGAGTTGTACTGTATCCTTTGTGTGTTTTTTGCTCGAATGTATTATGTATATTTCAACATTTTTATTTTGTTTTGAAAGCCATTTTTGCAATGTAGATAAATCTGCATGGTCTGAAAAAACATCGTATTTTTTTATTTCCGCAACGCTTTTTATACCTGTTTTTGTTCTCTTATTTCGAAGCGCAAGCCCTGCGTTACTTTCAGGGTTTACATAGCTTACTATCATCACAAAAACATCATTTCTTGTAAGCATTTTATACATAAGCTGTTCTGATCTGCCTTTATCCATGTCGCCGCTTGCAGAAAGCAAAACCATCTGCTTATTATAGTTTCTTGTCATCTTTAGTTTTGCATCTTTAGGGAGAATTGTCGCTTTGTCGTACACTTCTTTTAAAAACCAATCATTGGCCTGCGACTGCAGGCCTCCTTTAGAAACTTCTTCTTGGTATAAAGCCGTTATGCCGTTTGCGCTTGGAGATATTGAATAAATCGGTATTTGTTTTGGAAGAATGCCATCATCCTGCATAAGTTTTAATTCATATAAAATTTTTTGGGTTCTGTTATAAGCAAGCGCTGGTATCCAAACAGTTTTCCCTGAAGAAATCGCCCGTTTTAAATCTTCTCTAAAAAGATTATATTGCGTTGCAATATTTTTATTTCTGTCGTCACTACCGCCGTAAGTGGCTTCCATAAAAATCAAATCAACAGGCTCAGGGACATCAAACTTTCCGTTAAATTTAGAATAGCCGCTGCCAATATCCCCTGAAAATAAAACTTTTTTATCTGCTGTTTTAAAAATCAAGCTTGCAGAACCCGGAATATGTCCAGCATTTATAAGTTTTGCTTTGACATTATTTTTGATGTCAATATCTTTGTTGTATTCTACTGCAACAAACTGTTCGCTAATTTTTTTTGTTTCAATTTTACAGCAGTCTTTACATAACAAAAATTTAATATTTTCTCTTTTCTCTAAATCTTTTAATAAAATTTCATCATCGGAACATCCAGTAGATTCTATTGTATTTTTACATTCTTTGGTCCAATGAACTATGGCAGAATTGTTATAACGTCGCGCTTTATTCATTTGGCTTTCAGGCCAAAACCATTTTCTTTTTATTAAATTAAACCCATTTCTATCTTTAAAAAATGCAAGCGCGAGTTCTTTTGTAGCCTTAGTAGAATAAATTTTACCTTTAAACCCTCTATGTATCAAAAGGGGAACCTTCCCGCTGTGGTCTAAATGGGCATGCGTCAAAAAAAGAACATCTGCTTTAATCAACTCTGGTTGCACTTGTAGATTTTTTAGCTCTGTAGTTTTAGTTGTTAAATTTTCATCAGTCATAAATAAACCACAGTCAATAATAATTTTTACCCCATCTGCTTCCAAAAGAAAACAACTGCCCGAAACTGTTTCGGCTGCTCCGTAAGGAGTTACAGAAACATCGGCAAAAACCATAGAAACAAACAGAACAACAGAAAATACTGCCAAAAATATTTTTTTCATTTTTTATTATGTATGTGTTTTTAGATTTTACAGTCTTGAAACACAAAGCCCTTACAACATTCTCCGCACTAACCGCAAGTGCCAGGCGCAAAGCCTATGAGCTCTGCGCATTTTGTGTTTTTTAGTATATCTTTACGATGGCAAATGGCAACTTTATTCGAACAATACAGTTACGCAAAAGACCTTCCCCACCCCTCGGATTTTTAAAAATATTAATAGGCGCAAGGCGAGTATATTAGCGCGACTATGTGTTTCACATCTTAGCTTATTTGCACCTGCTCTGCAAAATACTCCTGTCTCTCCTAACAACCGTAACAAAATTAGTGGTGACATCCCCTAAGTATTCTCTTCTTAAGATGGTCATAGGAATCTCTCCTCAAACATTCCGCATCATGCAAAATAAGACAATATCAACCAAGCTGCGTGGTCCAAGTAGATGCAGTAAGATAGGCAGTCGTGTAGTAAGTGCAATGACGCGTTGGCTTTGACGACTAATGCTTTAGGTTCTTTGATCTTCCCAGTTCTTAAAAAACTTCTCTAAGTTGTTGACTTTTTTGACAAGTTCGGTGGCGATGTCGGCGGTGTAGGTGGCGTAGTCGGCTTCGGCTCTGGCGTGGGGGACGTGGTTGTTGCGGGCGTCGGCATCGGTGACGGAACTGCTGACGACGTTGGCGAGTCTTTTGGTGGCGTAGTCGGCGGTTGCGTAGCAATGATGGGAGCGGCTACTGGAAGTGAAGTCAACAACTGCGCAGACGATATCTTCTGCAAATGAGGCGGTGGCGGCACGCTTGACGGTGTAGGTGAACTTGAAGACAATATTGGAGACATCCTCGTTAGCGGGGATGGTTTTATTAACAACGCCGGCGGCGTGTTTGAGAGTTTTGGAGGCGGTAACGAATGTGTTTTTGGTGGTGGCGTTGTTCCTTCGGCAGGGAGGGCGTTGATGAGGGTGTTGAGGTTGGCTAGATCTAGAATACCTCTATTCACAGCTTCCTTAGGACACTTTTTACACGATCTTAAGGTAAGACCAAATAAAACAATTGCAATTATTACTTTTACTGATTTTTTTCATGTTAAAATCTCCATTACACTATTTATTTATTTTGTATTTTAGGTACTGTGCAAGATCCTATGCGTTATTGCCACCTTTGGCAAATGTAATTAGACTTCACGGATACCTACATTTGCCATATACAGAAAGCCCACACCTCATCTCTCGATAAAACAGATTTTAAGCCTAAGCAATTCTATGGGCTATTACTATAGCTCTTGCTTGCGACAACCGAAAATCAAATGAGCTTTCATGCGTTTGTCATGATATCAATGCAATAGACCATAAAACCGCTATACTTACATTTCATCAGGTGTTGATACACCAAGCAAGCCTAGCCCGTTGCGAATTATTATCATAACTCCCTCAATAAGTTTAAGTCTTGCTGAAGTAAGATTTAAATCATCCGATAAAACACGGCATCTTTCATAAAATTTGTGATATATATCAGCAAGCTCTATTAAGTACGTTGTAAAATGATGAGGACTCATGGTCTTTTCAGACAGAGCAAGGGTATCGCAAAATGCCGAAAGCTTGTTGATTAAATCTCTTTCTTCTTTAGAATTCAACAAATTAAAATTTATTTTTTCAGTATCTAAGACAACATTCTTACTATTCTCACTTCCCCTAATAATAGAACTGCATCTTGCATTAACGTATTGAACATAAAAAACAGGATTTTCTCTTGACTGTTTTTTTGCAAGTTCTAAATCAAATTCAAGTTGCGAATCGGGAGTGCGCAGTAAAAAGAAGAATCTACAAGCGTCTTTTCCAACTTCATCTACAACTGATTTTAAAGTTATAAATTCTCCAGTACGTGTTGACATTGCTACAGGCCGCCCATTTCGCACAAGAGAAACAAACTGATAAAGAATTACAGTTAATACTTCCTTGTTAAAACCAAGCATCTGTATGCAGGCTTTTACTCTTGCGACATATCCGTGATGATCGGCACCCCAAAGATTTATAAGCTTTGTAAAATCTCTTCCAAACTTATTTTTATGGTATGCAACATCTGAAGCAAGATATGTATATCTACCGTCACTTCTTTTTAGAATTCTGTCTTTATCGTCGCCAAATTTTGTTGAAGCAAGCCATAAAGCATCGTCTTTTACATAAGCATCACCTTTTGAAAGAAGATACTCGCACGTTTTATCAACTTCTGTTTTTCCGTTTTGATCTTTATATGCGGCTATCTTGCCTTCAGAAAACCAGTTGTCAAACTCTACGTCAAAAGATTCTAAATCATCCTCTATTATTTTTAAAATATCTTTTACGGCTTCTCGTCTAAAATCTATTTCGTTTATATCTTTGTCTTCGCCAATCAAGCGTTCTGCGATATCAATGATATAGTCACCTTGATAATGATCCGCAGGAAAATCAATCTTTTCGCCTTTGATCTGTCTGTAACGAATTTCAGTTGACTTTGCCAAAACAAGCATTTGGTTTCCAACATCATTTAAATAATATTCTTTGGTTACATTATATCCTAAATGTTTTAATACTCTTGACAGCGAGTCGCCTATTGCTGCGCCACGCCCGTGGCCTATATGCAAAGGACCCGTAGGATTTGACGAAACAAACTCCACCATAATCTTTTCTTTGTTGTTTTCGGGCAAACTGCCATACTTATCCTTCTCTTTTAAAATAGTAAGAAGCTCTTTGTAAAGGACCTCGTTTTTAATGCGCAGATTAATAAAACCTGCACCTGATACTTCAGCTTTTTCTATAAGTTTAGGCATTTCTTTGATTATAATATCTGCAATTTCTCTAGCGACAATGCTTGGATTTATCTTAATTTTCTTTGCTATAAGCATTGCAGCATTTACAGCAAAATCAGCATCAATGTTTTTAGGAGGAACTTCTATATTGAACCTTAAACTTTCAGTTATGCCTTTTCTGGCCAAATATTTTTCAACTATCTTGTTTAAGCTGTTGGCTACTTTCTGTTTTATCATTTCCATACCTCATACTTAATCTTTTCAGGCTCCCATGCATTTTTTGGAGGACGATTATCATTAGGTCTTCCTATAACAACCAGAGAAAATGCTTTTATATTTTCAGGAAGATTAAAAAGTTTTTCTATGGCTTCTGTTCTCTCCTCATTTGAATAAATACCGCACCAAACCGATCCATAGCCTTTTGCTGTAGCTGCAAGAAGAATATTTTGAGTTGCCGCAGCGCAATCCTGTGGCAAATATTTCTCATAAGCTTTATTTTGGTCGCCGACAACCAAAATTGCAAGAGGAGCCTGTAAAATCATTTGAGCTGCCTTATGAACGGCGCCTATTTTTTTATGAGTTTCTTTGTCTTTAATAACTAAAAAAGAATAACATCTGGTATTTCTTGCTGTAGGGGCAGACATGGCTGCCCGCAAAATATATTCTAAATCCTCTGATTTTACATCTTCATCCGTATAATTACGTACACTTTTTCTTTCAAGTAAAATATCCATTTATTCCCCCTCACAATAGTTAACTACATATTTTTTGTTTAATCAGCTTGCGACGAACGTATGAAAAGCACTTTACGGCAAGAAACAACCTCTCTTATACCTCGGCAGCCGCAGGCCTCCACTCTTTTTTAGAGAAAAAAAAGGGGGGGGAGTGGAGCAGTTGTGACCTCTTCAAAAGACTAGGAAATATCTGCAGCAATAGCTGATAAAATATACCATTTTCATACGTCAGGCGTGTTTGATTATCAAGATTGTATCAAAAAATTTTAGATATGGTACAATAGACCTCTTAATAACTAACATATAAAAGTACAATAGAAGTACTATGAAACAGAAAAAGAAAGCGGGCGGGTTAAATGGAATGGGTTTAGTATTAATGGGAGTAAAGAAAGGGACATTTGATAAAACAAAGGATAACAAGGAGTAAGAAAAGATAAGGGGAGTGGTGAGTAAAGAGAAAATTGAGTATAGAGAATATTGTAGGGATGATGTTTGAGTACTTCAGGCAATACCCGAACATATTATCGCAAGACAGTTACAATGTCAGCAAAAGTTGTGCGTATAGGACGATAAAGTATTTGGACATATTATCAGACTTGAGACAGTTACAATATCAGTGAAAGTTGTGCATATAGGACGATAAAGTATGTAGAAGAAGTATTAATGAGTAGTGGGGAATATGCACTAGATGGGAAGAAGGGGTTGTTAAGGAAGGTGAGAAGCAGCAGTGATTATGCTAGGATTGATACAAAGACTTCAAAAACAGCAAAGCAAGAAGAAAAAAAGACTACAATAACCGTTGGTAGTAGTTAAATTAAAGGCAAGCAAATAATACGCACAGCGATAATAGGACAAGGAACGATTTTAGTTTATTTGAATAGGCATGTATTTATGCAAAGAAAGACAAAAAGACAATAAGATACATGGCAAATACAATTTGGGAGGACTTAGGCAGAATACATACAAACACACTAACCCCAAAAAGAGATCAAAGAAACACTCAAAGCTGACAAAAGAAGATAAGGAGTTAAATAGGGAGATTTCATCAGATGATTATTGTGGAAAATGTTAAAGCATTTGTTAAAAGGTTCAAAATAGTACAGAATAGCTATAGACCGCAGAAAACACTTTGAATTGTGATTTAACTTGGGTTGCAGGTATTTGTATTCTTGAATTTAATACTTAGTTGTGCAAGAGGTCTAATGAAAGATTTATTAGTTAAAAATTTAAACCCTTCCCAAGCGGAAGCCGTCCTTTGCACCGAAGGTCCTTTGATAATCTTTGCAGGCGCAGGAACAGGGAAAACTAGAGTTATAACGCATAGAATTGCGCATTTGCTCGCTTCTGGCGTTGCTCCATGGTCTATTCTTGCCGTTACATTCACAAATAAAGCCGCCACAGAAATGAAACAAAGGGTAAACGACTTAGCACCTCAAACATGCGCTAATGTATGGGTGTCGACATTCCACTCATTTTGCGCGTATTTTTTACGCGTTGAATCATCAAAAATCGAACTGAATCCAGATTTTTTAATATATGATTTTTCTGATCAAAAAAATGTAATTAAAGATTGTTTACAAGAACTTAATATTGATGAAAAAAAATTTAAACCATCGACAGTAGTAAATGAAATAAGCCGCGCAAAAGACGATTTAAAATCTCCATCCGATATAGCAGTAGGAGCTGACAATAACGGAGATTTTATCGCAACCATAGTAGCAACAATTTATCAACTATACCAAGAGAAACTTGAAAGAGCCGGAGCTTTGGATTTTGGCGATCTTATAATGCGAACAGTTTTAACATTAAAGCAGTATCCATCTTTACTGGAACATTATCAAGAAAAATACAAATATATTATGGTTGATGAATATCAAGATACAAATCATGCTCAATACATGTTTGTAAAACTGCTTGCCCAAAAACACCGCAATATATGCGTTGTAGGAGATGACGATCAATCCGTGTACTCATGGAGAGGGGCCGATATAAATAATATTTTAGCCTTCGAAAAAGATTACCCAAACGCAAAATCTATTAAATTAGAACAAAATTACAGATCAACGCCTAGAATTTTAGCGACTTCGCATCAAGTCGTAAGGCATAACAGTAAAAGAATAGATAAACAGTTGTGGACACAAAATTCCGATGATGGATCTGTATCAGTCGTTAAAGCTGTAAACGAAAATGACGAAGCGACAAAAGTTGTCTATTTAATTTTTCTTAAAACAATTGATAATCAATATAGTTTTTCAGATTTTGCTGTTTTTTACAGGACAAACGCACAGTCGCGTGCTTTTGAAGATGCATTTAGAAGGGCAGGTATGCCTTATACCATTATAGGGACTCTACGATTTTACGATCGCGCTGAAGTTAAAGATATTATGGCCTATTTAAAACTTATACATAATCCAAATGATAATGTAAGTTTTAAACGAATTGTAAATATCCCCAGGAGGGGCATAGGAAAAACATCCCTAGAATCTCTTGAAAAACTTGCGATCCTAAAAAATATGTCTATATGGCAGGCTTTTCCTTTTGCAAAAGAAGCAGGTTTAACAAAGGGAGCTGTAAATGCTTTAAACTCTTTTGAGCAGCTTATAAAAGCTTTTGCTGATTTAAAAAATAATGTTTCCGTTAAAGAGGTGGCCAAAGAAGTTATAACTCGCTCTGGATATTTAAAAGAACTTGAAAGTGAAAAAACTCCCGAGTCTAAAACAAAAATAGAAAATATACAAGAATTGATTTCCGCGATTGATGATTTTGAACATCGTTCCCCAGATAAATCTCTTGCGGGATATTTGACACAGGTATCTTTGGTAAGTGATATAGATTCCCTTGACCAGTCGAAGGGAAAGGTTACTCTAATGACTTTACATTTGGCCAAAGGTTTAGAGTTTAATAATGTCTTTCTGTGTGGTCTTGAGGAAGGGCTATTTCCTATAGGGGAATCTGCTTTTAATCCCGAAGATCTTGAAGAAGAAAGAAGGCTTATGTATGTTGGAATGACAAGAGCAAGAAAGCACTTATATCTATGTTGGGCAACAGAAAGAACTGTTTACGGAAAAACCAAATGGAATATGCCGTCGCGTTTTGTCGCAGAAGCCGGATTTAGAGATGAAATCGTCGAAAGAGAACAAGCCAAGAGGCAAAACCATTATAGTTTAGGACAAGTTGCAAGTAGGGATTTTGGTGGAGAACGCAATTATAAAAAGTATGCTAGAGTTGAAGTAGAGTACAGAAACAACGATGCATATAGTTATGATGAAACAGCAAAAGATGAGCCGTCTTATACACTAGCAGTAGACGCAAGTCCATATAAAATGGGTAGCATTGTTACTCATCCTATTTTTGGCAAAGGAAAGATTATTGAGAAAAGTGGCACCGGGGATGATTTAAAACTTGTAGTTTTGTTTGAAACGGGGCAATGGAAAAAACTTCTTGCAAGAGCAGCCAATCTTACTCTTAATCAACTTGGATGCCCGTAAAAACGGGCATCCAAGTTTATGTGTGTTAAACAAACAAGTCTTTGTCATGCCCGTAAACACGGGCATCCAAATTTATATGTGTTAAACAAAATGGATCTCTGATTTGTCTAGAGATGACAACTATTAGCCAACCAGTTTACAGCAAGTCTTTGTCATGCCCGTGAAAACGGGCATCCAGGTTACTCTAGAAATGACAATGCAATGGCTATTCGTTGTTAGTTACCCGTTAATATTGGTGTTGTTGTTGCTGTTGGTGTTGCCGCTGCTGTTGGTGCTGCTGCTGCTGTTGGTGTTGCCGCTGCTGTTGTTGTTGTAGTTGCTGTTGGTGTTGCCGCTGCTGTTGTTGTTGTAGTTGCTGTTGGTGTTGCCGCTGCTGTTGTTGCTGTTGTGGCTGTTGGTGTTGCCGCTGCTGTTGGTGTTGCCGCTGCTGTTGGTGTTGCCGCCGCTGTTGTTGTTGTAGTTGCTGTTGGTGTTGCCGCTGCTGTTGGTGTTGCCGCCGCTGTTGTTGTTGCCGCCGCTGTTGTTGTTGTAGTTGCTGTTGGTGTTGCTGCTGCTGCTGTTGTTGTTGCTTCCGACGTTGTTGTTGCTGTTGGTGTTGTTTCTGCTGTTGTGGTTGTTTTGAGCACGAAAATCATCCAGAGCTCGATTAAGTATCTGGTTGCAAGCTCTTTGCCTGACCCTTCTAATCAACAATTCAGCCTCCTGCTGCTCCAGTTGAGCTTGTCTATCAGCCAGCTGCTGCTCCAGTTGAGCTTGTCTCTCAGCCTGCTGCTCCTCACGCTCAGCCTGCGCCACTGCATAAACACGCAACATACCCTGACCAATCAACGCCTGAACTCTCTGCTCATCAACAGCCATAACATCAACCGTCGAACCTAATACCAAACCAAATAAAACAAATGCCTTTACTACTGTCTTTACTGTTTTTGTGTTCATTAACTTCTCCTTTGATTAAAATCAAACCTAGAAATAAAAATCTACTTTGATTTTTGAATTAGTTTACGCCTGTTACACGCTCAAAGACTTTATACTTCAAGCGTAAAACACCTACTCGTAAGAGCATCCTACGTGTTATTTCCTCCTTTTACATCGTTTTTTACTTTATGCTTAAAGCATAAAGCTTTTACGCTACGATCGTCCTACGTGTTATTTCCTCCTTTGTCATGCTTATTTATGTAGAAAGTCTAACAGAGCCCTCTCTAAATTTATAATTCAAAAGGAACAACTAGAAAAATGGCTAACACCACCACAATTAAATCACTTTAAGTTGCGTCATAGGTAGAATAGATAAGTTTTTGTTGGGATTGGAAATACTGCACGTGTAGCTATCTATTATGCTATGTCCGAGAACTTTAGTGCATCAGTGAAAGAGAGCATCTTACAACTTTTCCACGGCTATGTCAAATTGCCGTATAATCTAACAGATATTGGACTTTTGTCAAACAAAGGCAAACGGACTAAAACTAATGACAGGCTTTTAATAAACGGTATGTTTTTATATATAAAATCATCTTTTTGTTGTTTTGCCATATCTTTGCTGCAAACCTTTTAAACGACAAAAATAGTCCAATAAGTGTTTTTAGAGAGACCAGATAATAAATATTTCAAAATATTGCCTCTTGTAAAACAACCAAAACTTCACCTGAAAGTTTAAAGTAGCAAAGTTTAGTAATACATAAGTTAGCTAGCTATGCATAATCTGGAGATGTGGTTTATGCAGGAAGTCTGTTATTTTTAAAAATAATATAGGTTTTCCTGAAGAGAAAATGCCGATTCAATTAACTCAATTTTATTATCATCCACGGCAACGATATCAAAACGAATATTATTTTTAATGTCATTTTGTTTTATGTAAACTATTGCAGATTTTATGATTCTCTGTTGTTTTTTTAGCGTTACAGCTTCTTGAGGAGTTCCGCCGGATAAAGATTTTCTGTATTTAACCTCGACAAAAACTACTGTATCGTGATATTTTCCTATTATGTCTATTTCTCCGAAACATGTTTTGAAATTTGTTCCCAAAATTTTATAGCCAAGTTTTGTTAAATATTTAACAACTTCTCTTTCTTTTTCAAACCCAATATCCCGTGTAGTTTTCATAATATCCACGCATTAGAGTCAACTAGTTTTATATTAGACCTCTTGCACAACTTGAGTATTAAATTTTAGAATTACAAATACCTGCAACCCAAGTTAAATCGCAGTCCAAAGCGTCTTCTGTAATTACTATGTCTATTCTGTACTATTTTGAACCTTTTTGAACCTTTTAACAAGTAATTTAACATTTTCTACTATAATCATTTGATGAAATCTCCCTATTTAACTCCTTATCTTTTTTGTCAGCTTTGAGTGTTTATTTGACCTCTTTTTGGGGGTTAGTGTGTTTGTGTGTATTCTGCCTAAGTCCTCCTAAATTGTATTTGCCATGTTGTCTTTCTTCCACAAATACGTGCCTATTCAAATAAACTAAAATCGTTCCTTGTCCTATTATCGCTGTGCATACTATTTGCTCGTCTTTAATTTAACTACTACCAACGGTTATTGTAGTCTTTTTTTTCTTCTTGCTTTGCTGCTTTTGCTGTTTTTGAAGTCTTTGTATCAATCTCTAGCATAATCACTGCTGCTTCTAGCCTTACTTAACAATACCTATTCTCATCTGCATATTCCCCACTATTATTAATACTTCTTCTTGCGTACCCTATGTCTATATCCACAACTTTTGCTGACATTGTAACTGTCTTGCGACAATAGTTCGGGTATTGCCTGAAGTATTCAAACATCATCTTTACCATCTTTGCTATACTCAATTTTCTATTTGCTCATCTCTCCTCCTATCTTTTCTTACTCCTTGCTATCCTTTGTTTTATCAAATGTCACTTTCTTTGCTTTCATTAATACTAAACCCATTCCATCTGACCTGCCTGCTTTCTTTTTCTGTTTCATAGTACTTCTATTGTACTTTTATATGTTAATTATTAAGAGGTCTATTGATGCATCAACCCACTGAAAAAAGTTGATAAAAAGATCTTAAAAGGAAGTATAATTAGGCGTTCATATAAGACCTATCAAGGTAAAACTGTTTACAACAATTGTTAATAATGTAATAATTTACGCATAACAGCAACAATAGCAAGCATTTTAAGTTTAGCGTTA